>JAFATZ010000339.1 GCA_019243675.1 Ktedonobacteraceae bacterium
CACGTGTCGCTCTAGCACATGCCGCCAAGCACCAAGATGAACTTCGTACAAAGAAATAGGCGCATTGAGTTGTTGCCGTTGTGCTCTTTGTTGCATCCACGCATCGTCCTGCCAGTTGTGTTGATGAATGTTGGCAACGATGCTAGCTGTAAGAGGACGTAACTCAGCAGCAAAACCATATGGGTCCGTCTTATCAACCATATAGTTGTTGTAGCGCGAATAGACAGCATACTTATAGAGTGCTCCAGTTTGCAATCCTGGCACAAAGCACTCCCACACACCCAGGTTGCTGTGACGCAACTGCATCGGTGTCGTTGCTCGGTTCCAGTCATTGAAGTCCCCAATTACTGAGACAGTACGCGCATTGGGAGCCCAGACTGCGAAGTTCACCCCCTTGACACCATTAACTGTGCGCAGATGGGCTCCCATCTTCTCATAGATGCGGTAGTGTCTGCCCTGCCCAAACAGGTACAAATCGAACTCACTAAAGCTCGATGGAACGTCCAGTGTCGGTATTACCTGCTCAAGTTCGTTTTCAGGCTGCTGTGGTATGGTCATAACTTTTCCCACCCTTCGTTCTCTGTTGTGGCTTTCACCAACATTTCTGAGTACAGCATAACATGCCCGGTCACCTTCGCGGCAAGAGTTGCACGGTTGAATAGCTTCAGGGAATGAAAGGGCACCCCGATTATGTTTGAATGAGCAGGACAAGTGATAAGACGATGTAGGAGAAATTTCTATGGGTGATTGTATAGATTGTATTGAAACTGTTGCTCGTTTGCATCTGTATCTTGATCGTGAACTGAATGCCGAGGAAGTCACTATTGTACAGCGCCATCTTGTGGCCTGCCCAGAATGTAAATGCCGTTTTCATTTCGATATGCGTATTAAGCGTCTTATTCATGAACGTTGTACCATTGAGTGCGCCCCGGCACAGTTGCGTGAGGCGATCATGCGCCTCGCACGGCTTCCCCGTAGTGAACTTGCGGCACTCGATCCCGAAGTAAAGGCAGAAATTAAAGCAGACTTGGGATTGTGACGCTCACCTTCTCCTCGGCGACCCGCTTCCAAAGGAACCTTTTTTATTGGTCCTTCTTTAGTACTCTCGGTACTTGGCCAAAAAGTGTTGAGGTGATCTGAACTTTTTCAAGTTCAGATCACCTCAACACTTTTTGGTGAGAGTATGTAGCTACCTGGCTCCAAGAATTCTTGCTAAGAATTCTGATGCTCTGCCTCAGTAGGACGAAAGTTCAGCGAGACAGAGTTGATACAATAGCGTTGCCCTGTTGTTTCCCGTGGACCATCATTGAAGAGATGGCCCAGATGGGCACCACACTTTTTGCACGTCACTTCCGTTCGCCGCATGAAGAACGAATTGTCTTCATGCAGTTCCAAATTCTGCCAATCAGTGGGACTGTCGAAACTAGGCCATCCCGTGCCTGAGTCGAATTTTGCACTCGAGGAGAATAATGGCTGACCACAGGCAACACACTCGTACATGCCCTTCTCGTGGTTGTCCCATAGTGCCCCGCTAAAGGCTCTCTCTGTCCCTTTCAGGCGACACACTCGGTATTGCTCAGGAGTCAATTTCTCTTTCCAATAGCTCTCTGGCATATTTTTCAGCTCGCTCATACTACCTGCTTTCTCGTTACGAATTGTTTACATTGAAGAGATCAAATCTCTCTTTTTCACGAATGAAAGAGGATAGTTTTTCCTCATTCACCGTCTCTAGACAAGAAAACAACATAGTACTTTTATTTGTTTCCGCCTGCAAAGGCAGCATTCTTTCTTTCTCGTTACGCATTACTCAAACAGCTTTCGCGGGACTATTATGCCATATCTCCACGTCGCTGTAATCCAGTTTCTCCATCAGACGTATGTATATACATGACAACGGAAGCAGTCTCTCAGGTCGCTACTCAGGTTACCTATACAACTAGATATCCATTAAAACGCACCCGAGTTCATCCTTTTTCATTCAGTTTGTCTTCTTAACTTAAGAAGGGAACATGGCTAAGTAGGAGTTCTAATTGCTTAGCTTGTGTAACGCTGCTTCTGTGATCAAATCAGATGTATTTTTAAGAGAGTAAGGAAGAAAATTATGACAAGTCCATTTAGTCTCACTAATGATCAGGATGGCGTAACTGCCTCTGATCTCCTACAAGGTGGATCGCGCAGATCGTTTCTGCGTCGTTCGGCCCTAGGCATTGCTATCGCGGCCCCTGTCGGACTGCTAGCGGCCTGTGGGGGAACAACCACCCCTACAACTGGCACTACGCCAACCGCTAACCCTATGCTAGCACTGCCATCCCTTGCGGATAGCAAAGCACCTTTCACTGATATCCAGGCTCATGAGAACGCACACGTGGCCTTCCTGAAAACTGCCTTGGGAAGCGCAGCTCGCCCAAAACCCACCTTCGTGCCTTTGTTGCAATCCGACATCAATAAGTTTGCAGCAACGTCACAGGTGCTTGAGAATGTTGGCGTGGGAGCATACCTCTTCGGTGCTGGAGCAATCACTGCGAAATACCTAGGGGCTGCTGCTAGCATCCTTACTGTTGAGGCACGACACGCGGGATTCCTTGATGTATTGATAGGAAAACCGATCAGCCCAAATGGGGCACAGGACAAGCCGCTCACTCAGAAAGAAATTGTCGACGCTGCAGGGCCTTTCATTAAAAACCTTAATGGTGGCACAAATCCTGCTGCTACGCTAAAAAATGACGTTGATATCCTGAACTTCGCCTTGCTGCTAGAGTATCTGGAAGCCGAATTCTACAATACCAACGTTCCTCACTACTTCCCGTAGGAGTTCATGCATTACCAATCACGGATTCCCGCCCTGGCGGGAATCCGTGAGTCAGGGCGACTGCAAACTAGGACGAGGTTTAACTCGCCCTTATGAGTGGTCGTCCTGACTTTTTACCTCCATCTTGGATACAGGAGATTTTTCATGCAAACCTTCTCGCCTCGCAGTGCTGCCCACCCAAACCTTCGATGGTTGCTCATTGTGTTGGCAACAGTCATCCTCCTAGTTATGGGGGCGTGCGGTTCAAATCCCACTCCTACGGGACCACCTTCAACCACGGTCACACAACCCGCCGCATCGCTCACACCCAGTGCCGTAGTGATGGTGAAGATCATCGAGATGCCTGCAGCCAATTACATCTTTACTCCTCAGACCCTGCATATCAAAGCGGGGACTGAAGTTGTGTGGATCAATAAATCTACTGGTGGACACACAGTGACCAGCGATACTGGAGCCTTCAAAGGATCAGGCGGTCTTGCTGAGAATCAGACCTTCTCAATGATCTTTACTCAACCAGGAACCTTCAACTATCACTGCGCTTATCATATATATATGAAAGGTACTGTCATCGTATCCTGAGCCATTTGGGTAGCGTCCCTTTTCCGCCACTCACCCTCCTTAGGTGAGAAAGTTGTCAGGTGCAGCATTTCTATGGTAAAGTGAACGCAACGAACGGGATAACATAGCAGAAAGGTAAACACATGTCCCAGTTTGATACTGCCACACTTGCAGGTGGATGCTTCTGGTGTTTAGATGCAACTTTCAAAAGACTCAAGGGTGTGACATCAGTTCTATCAGGGTACGCAGCATCCAAAGTGGAAAATCCTTCATATCAACAAGTATGCTTAGGCACCACTGGTGCTGCAGAAGCGATTCAAATAACGTATGATCCATCTATCATTTCTTATGAAAAATTGCTGGAAATCTTTTGGCATATGCATGATCCCACAACCTTGAATCGTCAAGGACACGACGTTGGCACCCAATATCGTTCAGCAATTTTCTATCATAACGATCAACAAAAAGAGGTTGCTCTTGCATCAAAAGCTGCATTAGAAAAATCACGTGTCTATAAAAATCCTGTTGTGACTGAAATTGTTCCTTTCACTAACTTCTATGAGGCTGAGGACTACCATCAGGATTTTTATGACACAAACCCCTCTCATTCCTATTGCAGGCTTGTGATAGACCCAAAGGTACAGAAATTATTGAAAGAATACAAAAACGACCTAAAAGACGCACGATAAGAACGTCTCTTCACCGAGGAATAGCCCTCAGTGAAGAGACCTTTTGTCTACTTATTGCACACTAAACTTCTTCACTAGTCCGTTCACCCAATTGGTCTGTTTCTCCGTAGGCACAAACCTATTTTTTTGGAGTCGTTTTGCCATGTCAGAGATAAACTCGCGTTCTTTTGTGCTGACACGAGTACTGTCAAGGACATAGCTGTCAAATACAGTCTGCAGCTTCTGCACTTTTTGGCGTAGTGCAGTTAGTTCTGCAGGAGATAGCGTATTGTGAGCCTCGGGACTGTTGGATGCTTGCCATCGGCGATACGCCTCAACATCGCCATTCCAAGCTCCTACTCCAGCAAGCTCGTCGGCACGCTCATTATGTAGTTGCCCCGCGTGACCATGTACCCACTCAAATAGAGGTGGCTGCTTACGATAGCCGAGCAATTTGCTATACAACTCCCACAAATCGGTATTGAGCTTCATGCGGTAGGTACCCTCAGCCACCTTGATTGTATACTCGCTATCGCTGTAAATCTTCAATGGCAGAGTGGGAGGAGCGAGAGAGAGCACGGCCAACACCGCCGCAATCTCCGCACGATTATTCGTCGTAGTGGATGCCTTAGGGATGTGACCATAGTATTCGAGGCTAGTAGCTTCTTCACGTACCGCACCATCACAGAAGTCCGCCGCGGCCCACAATAGAGCACTCCATCCAGCAGGCCCACCAGGATTCTTGATGCACGCGCCATCGGTGTACGCGACTATACCACTTTGATCGAGCGTGGGCAATGCTGCCCGAATGTCGGAGTCCAAGACTGCGTCTAGCACCGACTGCCATTCTAACGGATGATTTGTAATACTCAACTTCTACGTATCCCTTCCAAGAGTACCTACAAGAGGTACCTCATAACAACATTTAGCTTTGTTATAGTATCACAAAAAGTTCACTCATGCCACTGTTGAGATGACAGCTAAGCTTGAGTATATGCATGAGCTGCCCGAAAACTGTTGAAGAGTTGCGAAGTCTATGTTACAGTAAGACAGTGATATAGTGCGCACCATATAGATTATTTGCATGTAGGAGGGTATTTAATGTCCGGTCCTAACTTTGATTCCATCAAGCACCTCAATCCTTACAATGTGGAATACTGGCAAGCACGTGAGCTTCAGCCGCTACTGGGATACCAAAGTAGTTGGCAAAACTTTGAAAAAGTAATTGAAAAGGCCAAGGTTTCTTGTGAAGCAACCGGCAACATCGTCGCAGATCACTTTAACGACGCCATTAAACCGATCACCGGGGGCAAAGGCGCAGTACAGCGTATCAAAGACTACTACCTTTCAAGGTTGGCATGCTATTTAATTGCAATGAACGGTGACCCGCGCAAGCCAGAAATAGCCCCAGCTAGGAAGAAGCAGTTACGCAGCAAAAAACAACAGGAGGATCAGGATACTCTGCTCTAAACAATATTCTCTCTGGCCAAGTGTTTCTGTAGAAAACACTTGGCCAGAGATATGACATTCCCAATCCCCTTTCAGGAGAGAAGCTCCTGAGCATCGATTGTTCGCTTTTTAGCGAAAAGAGCCAGTTTTACTTCACCAGCGCCTTCACAGCCTGCACAATGTGATGCGCGTTGATTCCAGCCTCTTCGAGTAGCTCGTCGGGCGTGCCGGAACCTGGCATCGAACCTACAGCCAGTTTCACAACCTGAGGTAGCGCACCGTCGCGCTGGCTAAAGAC
>JAFATZ010000352.1 GCA_019243675.1 Ktedonobacteraceae bacterium
TTCGTCACTTTGCATAAGCATGGTGATCTCGAAGGCGCAGCCGCCTTCGCCGCTTGGCGTCAGAAAGAGACTATTGTTACGCAGAGTAAGCAGGATATTCTGGCTCGTATCCAGGTCTCCCTGGCCTCCCGTGCAGCAGAGGAATTATTCCTCAACGTCAATCTGAGTGGTGTCACTGGCGACTTCGCCAGTGCCACACAACTAGCTGCCAATTATATAGGTGCCTATGGAATGGATGGCACGATTACCTCTTACCTAGCCTTTATGGGGGGTATAGGCACAAGTCCACTCAGTCTGCCCGGGCTTGCTGAGCGTACTGAGGCTTTGCTACAAGCGCAGTTCAAAGCTGTCAAAAAACTCTTCCAGGAGCACAGTGAGGCCGTGATCGCCGTAGCCGATGCGCTGATTGAGCGTGATGAATTGGTAGCCGACGAGATTAAGCATTTGATCGACGAGGCCGACGCCCGTCAGGTGGCCAAAACGGTGCTGAGCGAGTTCGAGCCTCTACTAAGTAGCAATGGGGACAACGGTACCGACAGTTTGCTCTCAACGAATGGGCATAGCGATGGTAGCCGCTCTCTCAGCAGAACACCTTTAAATAGTGAAACTGGCAGTACACAATCGATTGTCGAGTACAATCCCTATCTGTTTGGGGATGACCTCGGTGCATCGTAAACACAAACAATTGAAAATTGTCAGCAATTGGCTTCCAGCACTTTCTTACGTGGTGGCAGTAGTGCTTGTTATTATCGCTTTGCAGATGCGCTTGCATGACCTGGGGCTTCCTTTTGATCGTGATGGGTATGATGAGGGGGTCTACTGGCAGTCGCTACGAGCAATGGCAGCAGGTCATGCGCTCTACCAGCAGATTTTCTACTCGCAGCCGCCTTTCTTCCTACTGTCTATTTTTCCTACCTATATGCTTGCAGGCCAAACCCTGTGGGCTGCACGCCTGGGCATTGCCCTGGTTTCCTTGCTCGGCCTGCTAGGAGCATTTCTGCTGGGTAGAGCGCTGGCTGGGCATATGGGAGCGATAGCGGCTCTCGCCTTGCTGGTTGCCGACCCCTTCTATCTGGCGCAATCTCAGACTATTCAGGCTGAGATTGCCTGCACAGCTCTCTCGCTTCTGGCCGTAGGACTCGCCTACCTATGGTGGGAACATCCAGAAGGCGTCTTGGGACTTTGTTATGCGGTGTTTGCGGCCACGGCGCTTTCTCTGTCTATTCTCTCTAAGCTATTTGGAGTTGCTGTGCTCGTCCCACTGAGCCTACTCTTCCTAGCTCATATCTGGCGCATCTTGCAGCAGCCACGAGAAACTCGTTTACAGAGTGCCCGCTCGCTCATTGCTGGACCTATTGCTTTTCTTGTTGTGAGCATGGCCCTTATCCTGCCCTTTAGCGGCTCGCAGCATCAAATGGTACAGGGTGTGATTACTTTCCATACTGATGCTGCCAAGTTGTTCAAAGATACCATCTCGCAGAATTTTCTCTCTATACTGCATCTGCTTACCTCTATCACGGCATTTGCTGCCCTCTTCGGCACTATTGTAGCGCTGGCCCGACGCGATTGGCGCGTTTTTCCCCTCATAGCTTGGCTATTGGCAACGCTTTACTTGCTGCTACAACAGTCCCCACTGTTTCATCATCACCTAATAGTACTGATCCCTCCGCTACTCTCCCTGGCGATTATGGGAATCCAGGGCTTTCCAGGGCTTTCCCATTCTGCTGCTACTTGCCGAACCCCCGACCCCGACGTGTTGAGAGAAGAGGTGTGGTGCGGGCGTTCGCCCGCGCCACACCTCTTCTCTCTTTTTCTCAGGTGGGGCAGAGTAGCCGCTGATGCCCTTTTCCCCCAGAATGGGAACTTCTCTGCTATACTTATCAACAGTGTAACTGCTATTAGTGTATGTGTTTTACTTTTTGCAGCCGTGCAGAATTGGCAAAGCGAGCAACGCTACTTTAGTGAGCAACGACAGCAAGCCACCAACTCTATACATCTAAATCAACAGGTTGTGCAAGACTTGCAAGCTAACACGGCACCTAGTCAACTCGTTGTGACCGATGACCAATTCGTGGTCGGTCTCGCCAATAGGAGCACGCCAGCCTCGTTGGTGGACACCTC
>JAFATZ010000395.1 GCA_019243675.1 Ktedonobacteraceae bacterium
ACCGCTAAGCGCATAGCGTTGACGTACCTGACTCGGACTTAAGAAATGCGGTTCAACCGTATCGACGATGCCGTTCACATCTGACCCCATCGTTCGCACTTGGATGGGCATACCTGCATGTAGTTGCAGCGCAGGAGAGGGAGGTAAAAAGATAAGGGCGATTGCCCTGCCATCTCCCCCACTAGCAGAGACATTGTTATCAAGAATGATTCCTGAGCCTGTCGCGTAGACTGGAATCTGGCCAAGCCAGGCTGTGATACCTGCTGTAATCACGAGTGCCAGCAGAATCCAGCAAAAGAGAAACAAAGGAGTTGCAAGAACACGTGGAAAAAAGGAATATTTAGTCATGGCTTTATAAATAAAAGGGAGAGAGGATACCCTCCCTCCCTTTCTCTCATCGACAGTGACCATTTACGAAGAGATCCGGTGTATGAATGGGTGGTTCTTGTGTATAAGAACCATCTGTTAACTACAAGCTATTCAATAAACTCCCGACATTAGGGAGGCTGGAAGTGCTTGAAGTAGTGTATTTGGAAGAGCTAGTTACGTGTAGCTCTCCGCTGTCTGCTCGGCTGTCTATACTGTCCATTACTCTGGACATATTGGACAAGGCAGGCCAGCCATCATTAGACGATGAGTCGTCAACGACAGTCTTGCTATTATTCTGAGCCGCTGAAGCAGTGTTAGTCGTGGCAGTATCGGCACCACCAACGACCATTGCTAGCTCTGTGTCATTCAGTTCAATACCGTTGAAGAGTTCTTTCATAGTTACTTCTCCTTCGGTGAGAGTTTATACCTTCTAGCTCACCGATGCAATTATAGCCCGCCTAGCAAACCGCCAAGAGCGCCAAGAGGACTGCTGCTAGATCCTTGAGTACTCTGCTGTTGACTGGTCACCTGGGGAGTAGCACTGCTACCCTGTTGTGTAGCGGGTGCCGATCCATTTTCTGAGCCAGGAGCGATAGTGATTGTGTTCGGAGAATAGAGACTGCCGCTAACCTCTCCGCCACTTGCAGTCACAATGTCATAACCACCAACAACTGTCTCCAGCTCTGCATCGCTCAGTTCAATAGTGTTGAAGAATTCTTTCATGTTAGTCCATCTCCTTAAAATGAGTTTGTGTAGTGAGTGCTTTTCAAGGATACAAGGCCCTCATCCGCCAGCACTCGAATTGCGCCAGTCAAAGTACGTCACTGGATTGACGTTTGGTGAATCATAGGCAAGTGTGATGATCTGGTGGCCTTGTAAGACCAGATCGCCGACATTACCCGAATAGCGCTGCGCCGGCTGCCCATTTTGTGAGACCCAGGCAACAAGCTCGTGCCCGTTGAGTGGGTTACCCAGCAAGCTAGTGCTTGTCAGCACCAGCGTTTGCTTACTCTGCGCCCAGATATCCAGAAACTGGCCCAAAGTATAGGCAGCGGTGGCAGGAGCTTCTAAATGAATGACTCCATCGGTTCGGTGGGTATGTAACCAGTAGAAACACGTACTAGGTCTACCGATATCACCTGGAATCGTTACTGGCTGGTTCTTCATATAGATAGCCAGATGGATATGGACATGTTCAGTCGAATGCTCAAGGTGATCGCAGGTAATACCGTCAACGGGCTTGGTGCTCGGCACCCCAAATCCATCCAAGAAGGGTAGTTGTGGTACTTGAAGAAAGAGTACCAGGGCAACGATGCCAGCGGCGCATAGTGCCCCAACACGACTCCACTGTGGAAGAAAGTGCTTACTCAACTTCAATATGGTCTCGCCCACCCTCTGACCTACCCTGGTAAGTATCAAGGCATTTCCCAGCAACGGCAAGATAAGTAAAACTACTTGTACGCCGGGTAAGACCATGCCCGCCACATCATGAGTCATATGAGCAGCGGCAAACGCCGTCCTTTGTGCCACTAATGCGCCCAACGTGGTCATCACCAGGGTTGGTTCGTATATGACCATCCCCGTGAGGAGATAGCCAATCACGAAGACTGAAGAGACACTGTAGCAGGCAAATATCACCTTAACCCAGGGCTTCAGTTCTGGTAGTTTGGTTCCCTTTAAGGCTGGAAGTCGCAAAACACTCAGCACAAATGGAACCATTTGCGAGTAGAAATCCGGTATGCCAGTGAGGTCAGCAAGTGTCCAATAGCCGTCAAAGCGCACAAAGGGCATACACTGATAAATGATATCCAGGTCGATCAGCGCTACAATAATGAGCAGAAAATCGTTTCTGGAGATCAAAGTATAAGCAATGATGCCAAGCTCAAAGATAAAATGAAAGTAAAACCCGCCTAGATCCGTGCGTACTCTAGCCCAACGACCAAGCCGATAGCTATCGGTCAAATCGGTGTAGAACACAGGGTAGACAAGGTAAATACCTGCACCTATCCCCCTAGCCCGGCCGCCTCCGTAGCGAATCGCGGAGGCGTGACCAAACTCGTGGAAGATATTCGATATCACCATAACTGCTAGCGCTAGCAGCAACCCCCCTGGCGTATAGAGAATATCGCGCAAGCTTGTTGTAAGGCCATGCACAACGTACAGCCAAACATGAGCGAGCACAACAGCGATCAAGACAGGAACGAGCACAAATGGCGTAAAGAAAACTTGCAGTACCTTGGTGATCGGGTCAAGGACACGCGGACCAATGAATTTGGCACGCGCAGTGAGCGCGAGAGGCGAGCGCTTCCAATCCGTCCCTCCTGCTCCAGGAGGAACTGCAACCGAGCCGTCCGCTGCCCGCACTACCCCCATCGGGATAAGCTTGTTATGGATGATTTGCCGTATATGGGCACTTTTCACGATCCAATCAGTTGTCTCCGTCACCTTCGCGGCTATCTCGCGGAGCGTACGCTCGCCATTGATTTGCTCAGCAACACGGTAGAGCAACTCCGAAACCTGGATAAATTGCCCTTCGCGCTGGATAAGCCATTGCCGCTGCTGGAAACCACTCTCTTTCAACTCACCCATGAGCTGGACATTTGGGGCAAGTACAGGGCGCTCCTGCTCTATGGCCTGCAGAACAGTACTTTTAAATTGTACGTCCTTGCCAAATACAGGAAACTTGCCCGACAGCCCAAAAACGGGAAGCTTCGTCGACTCCAGCATTGCCTGGAGACGAATATTCTTGAACTGCCTCTTTTTATTAACCGTTGTGGGTGACGACGACATATGTTCAATCATTAGTGTGAAAGGTCCCTATACGCTTGTCATACCTACAAAGAAAAAGTTAGCAGGTGACTCCCTTACCTGAGGTGTCGAGAATATCGCCACTAGTATGAATACTCATGTGATCGTTGACAGGCAGGTTAAGGCAGAGGAGGTTATTAAGAATGCTGTCATTACTAGTCAATGCCCCGAGATTCCCTGTGACGGCAGCTAATCCCTCCAGCGGCCCCCCGGCCTTCGTCATCAAGTCGCGCTCTGGCAACTCTAAGCCCACCTGTACCTCAATCTCATCCAGACGTAGCATCTTCTTCATCTGGTTATCTCCTTAATACAAAGGCCTTAAGTGCAAGTACGAACTGCATGCATGCAGTTCGTACTGCACGATTGTAGAGCTAGCTGATGGTCTGAGTCGCAGTTGAACTGGCGACGGCTTCCTGGATGCAGACGGCTGCAGCGATATTTAGAGCAGCCACGAGACTGTCATTACCTGCGCCGGCTGAGCACCTATTGCTTGCACTTGAGGCAGCAATGTTGTTGAAGTCGTTCATGGTCATCAGTTCACGGGCTGGCAATTCCAGGGCCATCTGGGACTCAATCTCTTCTACACTTAAGGTCTTTTTCATTTGATTATCTCCTTACACAAAGGCTGTGAGTACGTAATGTAGAGCTAGCTGATGGTCTGAGTCG
>JAFATZ010000014.1 GCA_019243675.1 Ktedonobacteraceae bacterium
TAGATAAGTATACTAGGGTCGATGCTACCGGAGCGGCTGCCCATCATGAGACCCTCTAGAGGCGTAAAGCCCATCGTGGTGTCAATGCTGCGTCCATCGCGGATGGCCGCCAGAGAGCAACCGTTGCCGAGGTGACAGTTGATGATACGCAGCGAATGCACATCCTTGGCGAGTATCTGCCCGATGCGCTCAGTGCAGTACTGGTGGCTAATGCCATGAAAGCCGTAGCGCCGAATACCCTGCTCAAACCATTCGTAGGGACCAGGGTATACTGCGGTTGCCATAGGTAGGTGTTTGTGAAAGGTCGTGTCGAAGACCGCCACCTGCGGCACATTGCCCAACACGTGCTCAATGGCCTCAATACCCTCAAGATTGACGGGATTGTGCAGTGGGGCGAAGGCGGCGAACTGCTTGATCTTCTCTTTCACCTGTGGCGTGATGAGCACGCTCTCGGTGTACTCGGGTCCGCCGTGGACGACGCGATGGCCGACAAGAGCGATGTCCGAAGGCTGAGCAATTACCTGGGTCTTGCCACTCCAGAGTGTCTTAAACATCTGCTCAATGACAGCAGAGCGTGAGCCAGCCGGAACCTCCTGTTGCAACTGTTGCCCATGTGCGGTACTGATCTTCAGTTTTGCTGTTTCGTTCTGCTGCGTCCACTCAGCATCGGCCTGCCACAACGGCGTAGGTGGCCTATCCGGTAGTGCATCGCCCAATTCGTAAAGACGACTTTTCTGACTGCTTGAGCCAGCATTAAGCACTAAAATCTTCATGGCTAACCGTGCCACTTCCAGTTAGTGACCTCCTGTGGATCAACGCCGTTGTCTTGAATATAGCGGCGGTGATCGACCAGGACGTACTCGTAGTGATGGACGCGTTCACTTGCGCGTGCGGCCACGCGTGGGTTATTTACCGCTGCCAAGCGAATGGCCTGCATAATAAGATTATAGCGGTCGGTCTTATTGCGCACATTCATATCAAACGGTGTGGTCGTGGTGCCCTCTTCATTGTAACCGTTGATGTGGAAGCGCTGAACATGGCGACGGCCAAAGAGTAGTTGTTTCACCGCTGAGACGTAGCCGTGAAAGTTGATAAGAACAGGCTTGTCAGGGGTAAAGAGGGCATCGAACATCTCCTCGTCTAGACCATGCGGATGCTCCGTGTCCTTCTCAAGCACAAGTAGATCGGTGACGTTGATAACGCGTACACGCATCTGCGGCATCTCGTCGCGTAGTATTTGTGCCGCCGCCATTACTTCGAGCATCGGGTTATCGCCAATACCCACCAGCACCACATCGGGATTGACACCATCATCGCTACTGGCCCAGTGCCAGATCGAGGCACCAGCGCGGCAGTGAGCAATGGCTTCGTCCATTGACAACCATTGTGGCATTGGTGGTTTGTTGGCGATGACCAAGTTCACGTAGTTGGTGCTGTGCAGGCAGTGGTCAACAGTGCTAATCAAGCAGTTGGCATCGGGCGGCAAGTACACACGAGATACAGCGGCCTTTTTGTTCAGCACCGAATTGATGAAGCCAGGGCTTTGGTGTGAGAAACCATTATGTTCCTGCCGCCACAGTGTCGAGGTCTCCAGGTAGTTCAGTGATGAAATGGGTAAGCGCCAAGGAATTTCTAGCGAGAGTTTGAGGAACTTGGCAAACTGGTCCATCATGGAGATAACTATGTTGAGGAAGGCTTCGTATGATGGGAAGAGGCCATTGCGTCCGGTTAGCAGATAGCCTTGTAGCCATGCTTGGCAATCGTGTTCGCTGAGCACTTCAATGACACGCCCACCTTTGGCGGCTACTTTCTCGTTGTGCGGCGGCACAGGCCACTCATACTCACGCGGAGCCACATCAAGCACGGCCCCCAACTTATTCGATTGCAGCTCATCGGGGCTGAAGATGTGGAAATTGTGTGGGTTGCGCCGCACAACCTCGGTCAGATACTTGGCAAGCTGCTCCATGTTGCTTGCGTTCACGCCGCCATGCTCTGGCCCCACACCGTGCTTGACCTGCACTGCAAATTGATGGATAGAGGGCAGGACCAGCGGTTGGCGGATACGACCACCGAAGGCATGCGGGTTGCTGCCCATACGGAGCTTGCCTGTGGGACACTGCTGCAGAATATCTAGCAAAGGGCTGCCCTTTTCATCGAACAGTTCTTCAATGTGGTAAGAACGCAGCCATTGCTCCACCAGCTTCAGATGTTCAGGATTCGTTTTCACATCCTCGACTGGTACCTGATGAGAGCGGAACGAACCCTCAATTGGTTCTCCATCCAACTCCTTGATGCCCGTCATGCCTTTAGGAGTACGCATAATGATCACGGGCCAACGCGGCTTCTCAATTGGCTGCCCAGAGCGAGCTGCTCCCTGAATACGCCTTATCTCGTGATACGCCCAATCCATTGCAGCGTATAATTGGGCATCTAAGTCGCTATGCTCGTCACCTTGCACAAACTGAATGTGATAGCCATAGCCAGTAAACAAGTGTAACAATTCCTCGTCGCTCATCGTGCCGTAGATAGTGGGGTTAGATATCTTATAACCGTTGAGATGCAGAATGGGCAGGACAGCGCCCGACTGCGCCGGGTGGATAAACTTATAACTATGCCAGGCCGTCGCTGTTGGTCCTGTTTCCGCTTCTCCGTCTCCCACGATACAGGCTACGATCAGGTCTGGATTATCCATTGCAGCTCCAAAGGCGGTAGCCAAGGCGTAGCCTAGTTCACCACCTTCGTGAATTGTGCCAGGAACACCAGGGTACAGGTGGCTAGGAAAACCCCCTGGCCAGGAGAAACTGCGCACGAATGTGTGTAGTCCCGTCTCATCGAAGGTCAGATCTGGGTAATAGTCATGCAGTGATCCTTCCAGGTATAGGTTGGCGAGATTAGCAGGCGCACCGTGTCCTGGTCCCGTAACCAGGAACATGTCCAGAGCGTAGCGTGTAATCAAATGGTTCAGATGAGCGTAGACCAGGTTAATGCCAGGGCTCGTTCCCCAGTGACCCAACAGGCGGTCTTTAATATGCTCGGGTTTCAAAGGTTCCCGTAGCAACACATTCCCTTTGAGATAGATTTGTGCTGCTGCCAAATAGTTGGTCATGCGGCGGTAGCGTGCAATGGCGTCTAGTTCAGCACCGTTTGCCTGGCGCACATTGGCGACAGAAATAGTCGTGCTAGGGATAGAAAGTATTTTGTTTGAAACTTCTACTGCCATATATGTTCTTCCTTTAGTCCATCAGATACGAGTTCTTACTATTATATATCACGCGCGTATGCTCTACGGCGTGACATTCCTCGGGGACTAGTGCGTATCGCAAAAAGATAGGTCAGGGACAGCAGCAGGCTATCCCTGACCTATCTTTTGGTAAACTATCTTGCTGGATACAACCCATCGTCATCATCTGGGCCAACTTCTGCGAACATAATACTACCTGGGATTATCCCATCGTCGTCGTCTGGACCAACTTCTGCGAACATAGTATCCTGCGGTTGTATAGTCTTCCAAGTGTTTTTCATGGTGCTGAAGCCTCTACCTTTCTCTCTGATGCTGTTACTACATGTGAAGTAGTTTATCAACGGTGATGAACGCGTCGCTCATCTTCTATCCTAATTTTACAGGCTAAAGAGGAATGACAGAACATCAAAGGTTATCAGGTATTTACCAAGTTTTATCGCTTTCAAAGTAAAGGAGGAGCTTTAGATATAAACAGTACTATTAACTTGATATGTTAACTGAAGCACACAAAAGAGGATTGCCCGCCAACAGCGGACAATCCTCTTTTGTGTGCTTTTGATGCAAAAGCAGATAGCTCTACGGCGCAACAGCCATCATGCTACGCATAAACAGCACCCCACAAAAATTCGCTCTACGCATCTCCTCAAGCGCTTGGACCGTCACAGCATCGTATACCTCGCAAGACACAACGCCAGCTCCGATGATGAGAGGCCTAAGTTGCTGGCTAAGTACACGAGTCTGCTGCACAAAAGCGTGGTGCGCAGGCATACCCGCCGAAATGTCGAGCGCACATGCCTGATTCTGTACTAGCCGACACCCAGCGCGGCGTAGCCACTGACTCATATAGGCTGTAATACCCAGTGCATTGCAGCCAGGAGTGTAGCAGCGGCCACAGATCTCCAGCGCGTGCAGTATATAAGACACAAGCTGCTCGCAGGGACGGCAGTTGGTCGTTGGAAACTCACATTCCATCCAATACAGATAAGTACCGTGCTTACAAGACTTCACCAGATCAGCGATCACCTCTGGCAACACCGTGGGAGACAATTCAGCAGCTAGGAAACGTAGATGTACGAGGTCGAAGGTTCGTTCGGGCAGGAAACCGCGTTCCGTGCGAATATCGTATTCCTGCAGAGTTATATTGTCCAGCCCAGCCAGATAGTGTCGTGCGCATTGTAGGAAATACGCACTCTTATCAATGCCCGTAACCTGCAACGAAGGATGGTTCAGCACGAGCAAGTATATCCACGTGCCGGGACCACAGGCAATGTGCAGCACCTGTGCTTCAGCGGGCAAGTCTAGTCCCGGCGGCAATGGACCACGTAACAACTCATTCAGTACCCGCTCGCGTTCCAGCAGGCGATTGACCTCCTCCTTGCTTTCAAAGTCGTACGGTTGCCACGCTGTACTCATTGGTACGTCCTCCCATCATGAGACGTTCGTGTGTCTATACTCATACTGGCGTCGTCTCCTTACCCTTTTTCCGAAATGTGTGTTATAGCATACAGGTTTTATTTTGATGTACACAAGATATTAGTGATTTAGATTATAGCAGAATGGCAAAGCCCTGGGTGGAGTTTGTCGCGAAGATTTTTAATTTTGTTGTGATATAGTAGATGTGGTATAAATCACCGTGATTTTGTGATGTACATAATGGGAATGCCCCAGAAAGGCGTCTATACTGTGTTTAGATATAAGAAGCTATCTTATAAATTTTCGCAGTCCTTTCTGGAGGAAGGTTATGGAAGTTATGGAAGAAAAGCTAAATGTAGCAGCAGGTCAAAACCTGGGAAAATACCACCTTGTTCGTAAGTTAGAGCAAGGCACTTTTTTTGATACCTATCTGGCAGAGCGCCAACCTCGCTCTACTCAGATTGTTATACAGGTGCAGCGCATGCCTTTGGCAAATGAGCTTGTGAGTAGTTTTCTTACGCAAATAAACTCACTCAAACAATTGCTTCATCCGCATATTCTGCACATAATTGATGCTGATGTAGAGAACTACATTCCCTGCCTAGTAGTGGATAATATCCCTAGCATCACGTTACGCCAATACTATCGTAACGGAATCAATCAGCCGTTAGGGTCTGTATTGCCCCACTTGAAGCAGGCTGCTGCCGCATTAGACTATGCACATAGCCAGGGGGCGTTGCATAAAAATGTGCGGCCAGAGAACATATTGCTGAATGCAAACAATGAGGTCTTGCTACGCGATTTCGCCATCGATGCTTTGATGCAAAGCAGACAAAAGCGTAAAGAAGTTGAGACGATTACCTATACAGCTCCCGAGCAAATACAGGGAAAAGTATATCCAACGAGTGATCAATATGCACTAGCTGTCATTGTCTATGAATGGCTGAGTGGAAGTCCACCCTTTCAGGGGACGTACTTTGAAATAGCCAATCAGCAGGTGAATACGACCCCGCAACCTTTGAGCCAGAAAGTTCCGAGCATCCCATCGGATGTCGATAAAATCGTATTAAAGGCCCTTGCCAAGCAACCAGGACAGCGCTTTGCCAATGTGATGGCGTTCGTCAACGCTTTGGAACAGACTCAGCAATCAAATATGCCAGTGCGCTCAACACACGCGGCCTCTCCACCCGTCGCGCCTCGCGGTGTTTTGCCAAACACCGATCCCGTGGTGCCACCAGCAGCAGTGCCAGCATCTCAGGTTGCAGCGTCTCGTGCCGTCTCTACCCAGGCTCCTTCACCTATCCCTGCTGCACAACCTCAATCGAAACCAAACCCTCCTGCTCCTCCTCGTAAACCGCAAAAGCAGGGTGTCTCTTCACGGCGTGCATTTGTAGTAACGATGCTAGGGCTTGCCGCCCTGGGTGGTGGTGGAGCGTGGCTGCTTTCACAAAAACTGCTGTCCGCAACCCCTCAGGTCGTGGTCAAGCCTCCTCACAATGGCACTAGCCAGCCACCGCCACCCGATGGTCTCATTTTTAGCTATCATGGTCATCCGCTTCGGGTCAACGCCGTCTCGTGGTCACCGGATGGTAAACGTATCGCCTCGGCAAGCGATGATAAAACTGTACAGGTTTTTGATGGTACTACTGGCAAACCTCTCTTCACGTATCGTGGCCATACTGATATAGTAAATGCTGTCAACTGGTCTCCCGATGGCCAGTTTGTGGCCTCAGCCAGCGCTGATAAGACTGTACAGGTATGGGATGCAACAACCGGACGTGTTGTTAATACATATAGGAGACATACTGCTGCGGTGAATGCTGTCGCTTGGTCGAGTGATAGCAGGCTGATCGCATCGGTGAGCGATGACCATACGGGGCATATCTGGAACGCCATAAATGGAAGTGTGTTCCTTTTTTATAAAGGGCATAGGGCGCAAGTGACTTCAGTTGCTTGGTCACCGGATGACACAAGCGTTGTCTCTGGTTCCTGGGATCAAACCGTACAGTCGTGGTCTACTATAGACACGCAAAGCTTTGCAGTCGGCGAGCGTATCTTTTCCTATGGCGGTCATAGCGCAGAAGTCTATAGCATAGCATGGTCGCCAGACGGCAATCTTGTTGCTTCGGCGAGTGGTGATAGAACCGTGCAGATATGTACTGGCTTGGCTGGTGTGACACGGCCTCCTCTCAAGAGGCACACCGAGGCTGTGCGGACTGTTGCATGGTCGCCGGATGGCAAACTCGTGGCCTCGGCTGGCGATGATGGCCTTGTCCTCGTATGGGATGCTACGAGCGGGAAAACTCTCTTCACGTATCGTGGTCATAGTAAAACGGTGTTTGCGGTAGCGTGGTCGCCGGATGGTACGCGCCTCACTTCAGCAAGTAGTGATGCTAGCGTACAAGTGTGGCACATTGTAGGGGCCTAATTTATTGTGCCCTAAGGAGATAAATAACATGAGCTGGCATACCGTGATACCCATTCTTGAATGGGTGTATGTAGTCATCATCCTGCTAATGACGGTACAGGCCATTTTCAATATCCGTCTACGCCTCTTTGTGTGGGAAGAGCCAAGCAAGGCTTGGCTGAATAGCGCACCAACCATCTATCGCGAGCCACAGCTTTCTTTTACGATCCTGTTGCCTGCTCGCCATGAAGAGGATGTGTATCGCGAAACCATCCAGAAGGTCTATGACCTCAATTATCCTAAGAAGTTGATACAGATTATGGCCATTTGCCGCGAAGATGACCCGGGCACTATCGCGGAGGCACGGGCCAAGATTAATGAATTGCGCGTTCCTAATATCCAACTGGTCATTTTCAATGATAAGCCGATTAATAAACCACATGGACTGAATCTGGCTCTTCGGGTGGCAAAGGGTGATATTGTGACCATTTTCGATGCGGAGGATGAACCACACCCTGATATTCTCAATATTATTAATACCACTTTCCTGAATGAACAGGTCGATGTTGTACAGAGCGGTGTGCAGTTGATGAATCACAATACGAAGTGGTTTTGCTTTCTCAACGTGCTGGAATACTTCTTCTGGTTCAAATCTTCGTTGCATTTCTTTGCACGAGCGGGTATGACTCCTTTGGGTGGCAATACGGTGTTTGTACGCCGTGAGCTGATGCAGCACCTTGGCGGTTGGGACGAGACGTGTTTGACTGAGGACGCTGACTTGGGAATCCGCTTGTGCCTCGAACATGCTCGCGTGCGCATCATCTACGACGACGAGTTCGTTACGCGCGAGGAGACCCCACCCACCATTGAGCAATTTATTAAACAGCGGACGCGCTGGAACCAGGGCTTTATCCAAATTCTTTTCAAAGGCAGATGGCTCAAGCTAGAGAAGCTTTCGCAGCGCTTGCTTGCTTTCTATGTGCTGGTTCTGCCAGAAGTGCAGGCCCTATTCACCCTGATGGTTCCGGTCTCACTACTGATGTTTTTCTTCGTGAGGTTGCCCGTCTGGATGGCAATGCTGACCTTTCTGCCGCTCTATTGCTTGATCATGGCTATGTTGATCGATCTAGCAGGGTTGCACGCATTTGTGAAGGCTCACAAACGTCCATGGCGTCTGCGTGAGGCTATCACCATGATCTGGGCTTTCTTTCCCTATCAAATGCTGCTGGGCATCGGTGCCCTGCGCGCTGTCTATCGTTACGTCAAAGGTACGTCAAACTGGGAAAAAACGGCCCACGTGGGACAACACCGTGGAACTGTGGCCGCTAAGTAGGGGCCCGATTGATCGCGCCCGCCCGATTGATCGTGTCCGAGGAAGGTAATGTGTTATGAAAACGTCTCGTAAGCCAAACAAACAAGAAGCGGCCCCGGCTGCGGGGTCGGCCACTCCTCCAGTTGGTAGGGGCCCGATTGATCGTGCCCCGATTGATCGTGCCCCCGAGGAGATCGGCAATGTTACCATCTTTCGCACAGGACAGTTTTTTGTGCATGCATTCGGTAGGGACCCGATTGATCGGGTGGGCACGATCAATCGGGTCCCTACCGGTGGTGCCCTCTCTCAGGGGAGTGGTAATACGACCTTCCTCGAACGAGTACGCTGGTTTTCGGTCGAACAGAAACGTGTCGTGGAGGCCCAGACACGCCTGCTGCCCCAGGTAGAGCTGATCAACCCGGTGCAAAAGAAAGAAATTGCCATTCCTTTTTTGCTGGAAGGTATCATTGTCGCTATCATACTGCTCATCTCGCTGGTGATACATGGCTACAATATGTTCAATTTCCCGATCTATGAGGTGCATGAGGGTACCTTTATGGCGAATGCCTGGGCCATCCTGCATGGGCAATTGGAGCCATATGCCTATACCTATGATCACCCACCTGTGGGATGGATACAGATTGCGCTCTGGAGTTTCCTTTCGGGCGGCTTCTCCACTTTTGGCAATGCGCTCAATAGTGGGCGTGTGCTGATGCTGCTCTTTTCATTGGGCAGCTCACTACTCATCTACTTGGTTGCTAATCGTCTGAGTGGCAGCCGAAGCGCTGGACTGCTGGCATTGGTCATTTTCTCACTGACTACCATTGGTATCACCTATCAACGTGAGGTGTTACTGGATAACATCGCCACTTTCTGGCTGCTGCTTGCGCTGTACTTGGTCGTGGTGGCGGACAGCCGTATGCCCTTTATCATTATTGCTGCTCTTGCCTTTGGCATCGCTGTACTGTCCAGGGGAAGCTTTGTAGTCTTTTTCCCTGCTATGCTGTATACCGTCTGGTTACATGCAACAGTATTCCAGCGCAAGTTTGCCTTGTTAACCTTCTGCTATCTGGCAATTGCTTGCTCGTCAATGTTTGTGCTGTATGCACTTCTGAAGGGAGAGTTACTTCCCACTGGTGTCTTGCCTTGGGATCATCATCCCCATCCGAGCCTGATTGGGGAACTTCTCAACCCTGTCCAGCAGTCGTCGGAGCAGGGAACTTTCGCGAGCAGTTGGGCCGTCTGGCGTCAAAGCGCTCTGCCATTGATGATAGTGAGTACCGTTGCTCTGGTGGTTAATCTGATTGGTGGTTGGAAGAGCCGCATGCAGTGGCTGGTAGCTTTCTTTCTGATAAGCTACTGGCTCTTTTTGCTGCTCTCAAATACAGTGTTCCCCTACTACATCATTCCGCTGCTGCCCTTGATGGCTCTGAATGTGGTGGTAGCTATCTCTGTTCCCTTGAAGCGGCTCAGCAGTCGTATTGGCTTTGACCTTTTCCGTACGCTCTTGATTTTTACGCTGATCGGCGCGCTCATTCCTGCGAGCATACAGGCTGCTCTCCCTCTTCTTGGTAGGGGCACGATTGATCGTGCCCCGCAGGTGCAGACGAGTACGCTTGCCTGGATACGAGGCAATGTGCCGCAGAATGCTGTGGTGATTATCAATAGCGACCTCTATGCCGATCTGCATGACGGGAAGGTCTATCCACAGGCGCATCTGTACTGGAATGCTGCGTTCGATCCAGAGATACATGATGTGCTCTTGCACGATGATTGGAATAAGATCGACTATATCGTGGTTGATCAACATCTCTTGCATGATATTAGGACGCTGGGCACACCGATGTTGTTACTCGACCAGGCCCTGCATCATGCTGTGTTGCGCCAAGAGTTTCGAGCTGTGAACGGAGATCAGCAAACTGTCGTGCAAATATATCAAGTCGTTCATGTACCATCGCCATAGGCATATCAAGAAAGAAACAGAGTAGTGTTAAACATTGATCAACAAACGAGACCTTTCTGGAAAAACCCTCGCTTCATTTTACTAGGGGTATCCTTATTACTGATCTTGCTTATACTAATAGTGCTACTCATACAGTTCCTCTCGCCCAGACCGAATACACTTGGGCAGGGCTACTGGCATACGAGTGGTTCACAGATTCTAGATGCGAACAACCAACCTGTGCGTATTGCTGGTGTGAACTGGTTTGGCTTTGAGACCCCACAGTTCGTTGTTCATGGTCTGCAGGTTCGCAATTACAAGGAGATGCTGGATCAGATCAAGAGCTTGGGCTACAATACTATCCGCCTGCCCTACTCGAATCAGCTTTTCGATACAGACAGCGCACCAAATGGCATAAATTTTTCGCTGAATTCCGATCTTGTCGGGCTAAATGGCTTGCAGATCATGGATAAAGTGATTGACTACGCTAGCCAGATTGGACTGCACATCATTCTGGATCAGCACCGCCCCGATGCAAATGCACAGTCGCCCCTGTGGTACACTGCCAACTATCCAGCATCGCGTTGGATTGCTGACTGGCAGATGCTTGCTACGCATTATAAAAATAATCCGATGGTGATCGGCGCAGATCTGCATAACGAGCCACACAACCCAGCTTGTTGGGGTTGCGGTAATACAGCCATCGACTGGCGTTTGGCAGCCGAACAAGCAGGCAATGCTATCCTGGATATCAACCCCAATTGGCTCATCTTTGTCGA
>JAFATZ010000160.1 GCA_019243675.1 Ktedonobacteraceae bacterium
TGCCAAGCGTTGCTCTAGCTCATTCTTGACCGCATTGATCTTCTGTCCGACGACGGGGCGTTCGTCTTTCGACAATTTCGGCATTACAGACGAGATGTTTTTCAGCTCGCCACGATTGCGCCCCAAGTAGTGCGTGTCCCACGCCTCTAATGCTGCCGATGTAGTGATGGTTTCTAGTTCACTACTAGCGCGTGTGAGCAACTCATCGAGTTGCCCTAGCAAATCTTCAAGTTGTCCTATCATAGCAAGCACCTCTATAGGTAAGAATAAAAAACCGACAAATCTTTCGTCAACAGGGACGAAGTTGTCGGTAATCTTCGTGGTACCACCCTTCTTGAATTCAACGCGTTTGGGTGCGATAAATCGGCCCCCTACGGAATTCCACTTGGCTTGTCCTATAACGGGAACACCCGGGTCTGTCTACTTCTTAAGATATGCTTTCAACAGCCAACTCTGGGGTGAACTTCGGCGTATGGGTGGGCAAAAGGGCTTGCAGTCGATGACCCTTTCTCTCTGGGCGTTTCCTCTACGCTTACTCTCCCCATCTTTGCTTTTTCTATACTATTGTACTGGGGAAAGTATATCAGAGTCATGGGGGAAAGTCTAGTGATAATGCCAAAACGTTTCATCGCTTGACATGATAGTTTTACCTATCACATACTGTTAAACGTATCCGTTGTTCTTGAAAATGTAACGCGAACGGTGCTCCATCGTTCACCTTTCAGGCTTCTGCACTTTACTGAAGCGGGTTAACCTCACTCCAACCCAAGGGGTATATGAATGAATATTGGTAGCGCCGTCCAATACTATGAGTCTTATGCGAAGCAAGTCGTTTTGCCCCGTCTGCGCTCCGGTCTAAGGATCGTGCATATTGCACCGCCGTGGATCGAAGTTCCACCCATAAAGTATGGGGGTACCGAGATAGTGGTAGAACGGGTTGCTATCGGCCAGCAGGAGTTAGGGCTGAACGTCGCAGTGCTATGTCGGCCCGGATCGACGGTGTCAGGTGCAGTTCACCTTGCTCCCCAGGAACAAGAATGGAGACAGCATCTCGCTCACTTGAGACATGACGAGATTGAGATGTTTTATGCGACCAAGTGTGTTAAGTGGATGAAAGCAGAGCTCGGTGCTGGCCACGCCATCGACATTATCCACACTCATGTGCGTGGTGCCGCCCTGTTGTATATCTGTCGTGAGTTCGCTGAGGCGAAGGGGATACCTGTGGTGCATACTGTCCACCTCCCGGTCATCGGAGACCAATGGAAGGCTGAGCGGGAGCGGTATTGCGAGGTGCCGTACGCGTATCTCATCGGCATCAGTCAGTACCACGGCCGGGAGCTGATGGATCAGGTTGGCGCACTACGTTGTGCTGGTATCGTCTACAATCCCCTCCCTGGCGACGTTCTTTCGGCTCCAATCGGCAGCAGAGCGGCATACGCCGTATATGCGGCACGAATCGCTCCCGACAAGCGGCAGGATCTTGCAGTGCAAGTGGCGCTGAGGGCTAGGGTTCCCCTCATCCTCGTCGGTAAGGTGGCCGAGGATAGGGCATTCTATGAGCAGCAGGTTCTGCCGTTTGTCGACGGCCACCATATAGTGTACGTCGGAGAGGTAGGCAACGAGATCCGAGACGAATATCTCGCTCACGCCAGTTTCGCTTTGGCCCCGATACAATGGAACGAGCCGAATGGCATTGGACACACACTAGCAGCATCGCTCGGGGCTCCAGTCATCTACTTCGGCCGGGGAGCACTGACAGAAACGCTATGGGACGGAGTCTGCGGTGTTTCCGTCCCGCCAGACGATCTTGATGCTATGGTTGAGGCAATATCTCGTGCCCGTGCCCTCAATTCGGATCGCTGCTCGCTCGTCACCCTTGCTCGCTTCAACTACCGTCGTGCGGCAGCAGGGTACATGGAGTTGTATGCTGACCTTCTCCAGGGTGTGCGTCGCTACGGTATGCTATATCCCAATATCTCTGAGCACGACATCGTGCAGCCGATCTTCGAGATGACTGGGGCGACGCCGCTCAATCTAATTGAGACGACCATGACTGTAACACCTGACAGCCCAGGGGATAGTGGTCTTCTGTTTGAAGAAGCATAACCTGTCCTTGGGAAATGGCCTTCTTTTTTTGCCATCCAACTGGGCGTGTTTTCCTCAACACGCTAGACATCCTGACCTCATTCGTTCCCCCCAAGTTATGAGTAAGGCGCACTTAGGGACGAGTTACGAAATGCCCTTGATACCCGTTAAAATGAGAAAAGGGAAGATTGTATATGCATAATATCGAAGACATGGAACGTCTTGGGACTGTTGCTGTTGTTCACTTCTTTTCTGAACGAACGGATGGCGTTTCGCTACAGATGCACGAGAATGACCGTGTGCTTTCCCAGCGAGGTTGGAACGTTATTGAGTGTAGCGCGGATGCTACGGGGGAAAACAGCTTTGTCCTGCCGGAACTTGATTACTCGACCCCGCAGGTACAAATCTTCAAGGGAAGCGAAACAAGTGAGCTTCAAAACGAGACAGCCCTGGAAAACGCCTTCGAAAATCAGGTGCAGGTAATAAAGAACAAGCTGAGAGAGTTGATTCGTCAATATCATCCACAGGTGATCCATATCCGCAATATCTTATCACTACCTATCCATCCAGCGGCTACAGTCGCTATGGCAGAATGTATAGCCGAACATCCTGCTATTGGTTTCCTTACTCAGCACCATGATTTTAGCTTTGAGGACGACCTTCTGCCAGGAGACAGAAAGAAAGCTTATGAAATTCCTTTCCCCAGTATACAAAAGCGTGTTGAGAAAGCACTCCTGTATTCTGCTCCCCAGGTTCACCATGCCGTGATTAACTCTCTAATGCAACAACGGCTTTTGGAGGGGTATGGCATCCATGCTGCTGTGATTCCCGACTCGTTTGATTTTGAGACCCGGCCTACGGAAATAGCAAATCTGAGAGAAAAACTTGGCATTCGTGCAAACGATTTCGTGATTGGCACGATGGCAAGAATTATTCCTCGCAAAGCCATCGAAGTGGCGGTACAGCTTATCGCAGACTTGCAAAAACGCAAAAAAGAGTTCCTGGGAGAAGGGCGGGGGGTGTATAGGAGAACCATCACACAAGACAGCCGATTTCTTCTCCTTCTTCCTCAATCAGCAGGACTGGACGAGCCAGAGAATAGCATCTATTTCACAAAACTGCAGAGATATGCAGAGAGCCTGGGAGTGGAGATATGTTATGCTGGCGATAAGATAATAGCGGACAGTGCCTATAGAGGTGGATCTGCTCGCATTCCGTTCTACAGCCTATATCATACAGTCGATCTGTTCATGTTTCCGAGTTACCAGGAAGGGTTTGGCAATCAATTCCTAGAAGCTGTAGCTTTAGGCCGAGGAGTGGTGAGTTGTCATGCCTATCCAGTGATGGAAGCTGACATTCTGCCTCGTATTTCCCCTGAAGGAGTCATTCTGTTGGGAAGGAATCGCGACTATGCCCTTGATGAAACTGGACTCATCCATTTGCGAGAAGATATTTTACAAGCAGCCGTTGAGAGAGAGAGCTATTTCCTCTTGCATCCAGATGAAGAACAACAAGTAGCGGCTAGGACGTATCAGAGATTGAAGGAAGCTTTCGATGCCAAGGTAGTTGGCAACCAATTGGCAGCCTTACTTTATAACAGTGTCCCACTCCACAGTCTGTTCTTGCACTCCTAGAAAGACCTATTCCCCCAAACTGATCATGGACATCCTGGGTTCGCTCAATGCTCGTTACACGAGTACCTAGCTTCTGCTCTACTTCTGGTGGCCTCTCCTTCAGTAATTGCAGGAGTAGGGTGTCAAGCAAGGAGTCGTTTCTGCCTCCAGATCTCATTCTGCTTGACGGGAAAAAGGACTTCTCGGTACTTCTGTTAATCTATGTCGGCTTGTGCGTTGAAATTACAAAAGGAGGATGCATAAAATTTATGGGGAATAATTGGCTTCAGTTACCGTCAGATCAAAATCCAGAGAAGAATGGTCATCCTCCTAGGAGAAACCTCTCCCAATATAGTCAATGGCAGTTGCCAGAGCATCCTCCTTCTACAGACTCTTTGCAAAACGGCGGCTTTTACCAGCAAGCGCCCCAACAAATTTCTCCATCCTTTACCGAACCATTACAGGATGGCAATCCCTACCGACAGGCACCCTCTACTCCATTTTCTGCGTATACGCAGCTTCCATTTCCAAATGGGCAAGCACAGCAGAATCAAGAGGTGCGAGCAAATCCAGTGCGCGCTACCCAGGATTTGTCGAACAAGGAGCTGGTAAGGTATGGTAGGCAAAACGAGTCACTACTCTACCGCCATCCCTCCGGTGGGCTTGTACCCCTCATAGAGTCAAAGCCCTGGAAGCGTTCGCGCACTCTACGTCTGGCTATGCAGAGACGCCATCGGCGTGACCGCTATCCCGATGCAGCGCATATCGGCAAGAACATGCTCATGGGTCTCTTACTGTTCATCATTATCATCGTCTCTTCAGGAACTGTTTACGCGTATAGCTACTATCAGAGCCAGTTTCCGCGTCTGCAAGGGCTTGCCAACCAGCAAATCCCGCAGACAACCCATATTTATGATCGCAATGGTGTGTTGCTCTATGACTCATACGACCAAGGGCCTGGTGGTGGTCGGCGCACTCCTGTCACCTATGATGACATTCCACAGGTCATGAAGGATGCCATAATTGCAGCAGAGGATCACAGTTTCTGGATGAATGCTGGTGTCGATCTACAAGGTGTTCTACGTGCGGCTACAAGTTATGCTCAAACCGACAGTGTACAGGGTGGTGGTAGTACTATTACGCAGCAGTTGATTAAAAACCTCACCGGTGATAGTGCGGTCACACTCGGTCGCAAGGTGCCCGAAGCAGCACTGGCCATTGGATTAACAAGTCAGTACCCTAAGTCGAAAATCCTGGAGATGTATTTCAATGTGGCCCCGTTCGGCGCTCAGGACCTTGGCGTCGAGGCTGCTGTCGAGGAGTATTTCAAGCTTGCGCGCACATGTGACGCTAATTTTCATTGTAGCCCTGGTATCAGGCGACTCGACTATGGTGGCCCACAGGATACGCATGATCCAATTCTGGCTTTGGCACGAGCTTCGTTGCTAGCAGGTATGCCCCAAAATCCTGTCAACTATGACCCAACGTTTCCAGACAATCTTCGTCGTGCTCTAGAGAGGCAGGACTATGTGCTGCATCAGATGCTAGACCTAGGTATGGAGGTGAGTCCAGGAGTACCGATCACACCACAGATCATCCAAAAGGCTGAGAGCTTAAGTGCCAAGATGACCTTTACTCACTATCTCCATGCTAAGCGTGCCCCTCATTTTGTGGAATGGGTAATCAAGCAGTTGACGGATCAGTTGGGTGTGCATACTTTTGTGACTGGCGGCTTCAATATTCGTACCACCATTGATGCGAACCTGGAAGATTATGTGGAGCAGGCTGTCAAGCGTCATCTGACACAACGGGAATATCAACCCTTCTTAGGTGACTATGGGCCTCTCAATACGGTACATAATGTGAACGACTCCGCTGTGGTGGTTATGAATGCGAAAACGGGTGAGATTCTGGCGATGGATGGTAGCACCGATTTTGCATCTACCGACCCACAGGTAAACGGACAGTTCAACGCGGCACTCTCTCCGCGCCAGCCCGGTTCAGCCTTTAAGCCCATTGTCTATGCAACAGCTTTTCAGATGGGTTGGTATCCAGGTATCGTGTTGCCCGATGTGAAAACCTACTTTCCCAACGGTGGGGGCCTAGATGCGCAAAAAAATTACTCTCCGACTGACTACGGTGGAGGATATAGTGGTGGAGCTACTTCCATTCGTAGTGCCACTGCCAATTCGCGAAACATCCCTGCTATCAAGGCATTGATGTTTGCTGGTATTAACAATGTTGCTAATATGGGGCGTCGCATGGGTATTACTGCTATAGATCAGGAACTGTATGATTATAACAAGAGTTATGGCGCTCATGATACGGTTGGGCAGCGCTTTGGCCCATCCCTGGCGTTGGGAACTGTAGATGTTCCTCTGCTACAGATGGTGGGAGCCTATCAGGTTTTCGCCGATCAAGGACAACGCATTCCACCGCAGGGGGTGCTGGATATCTGGGATAGTTTTGGTCATCATCTCTATCATTATGACCCAACACGCCCACATGCTATACAGGTAATCACTCCGCAAATCGCTTATATGATGACCTCGGTGCTTGCTGACGAGCCTGCCCGTGCTGCTGAATTTGGTAGTGATCATGTTCTTTCTTTTCATGACTGGGATCCTACTTATCAGGTGCATCAGGTCGCTGCCAAGACTGGCACAACCGACGGCTTTAAGGATAACTGGGCTATTGGCTATACCCCCGATGTTGTGGTTGGGGTATGGTCGGGTAATGCCGACAATTCAGATATGGTAAATACTATCGGCCTTACCGGGGCGGCCCCCATTTGGCATAGTGTTATTGAACGAGCAAGTGGCAGGTGTAATTACGATCAGACGATGAGTAATGATCCCGATGGTATCCCCTGTGGCAACTTTGACCTCCATTTTACACAAACAAAGTTTGTTCAGCCCGACGGGGTGGTACAGCAGGCTGTCTCATCCGCTGATGGTCTGCAAGGAAGTGGGAGCCTCGACTGGATACTCGACGGAGAACAGCCTTTGCAAGCAGGCATCACCTACACCATAAAACAGCACGGCCAAGAGCAAAAATAAGTAGATATAATCCTACCTACTTATTTTTACTTATGTTTGCTCTTGACAATCCCCTCATGAGAGTGCTATTCTGTATTTGCAGTCTCTAGTTAAGAGTGCTAACACTAGTAGCGGTGATACACAAGGACAGTTCACAGAGATGAAGCCATTAAGCCCGCGCAAACAGCAGATACTGCGCGCACTTGTTGAAGAATATATTCATACTGCAACTCCTGTGGCGTCCGAAGCATTGGTACGTAAGTATGATCTGAACTTCAGTTCCGCTACCGTTCGCCACGAACTGGCCGGATTAGAAGAGGCTCATCTGATTTATCAGCCCCACACCTCTGCTGGTCGTATTCCTACAGATTTGGGGTATCGTTACTTCGTAGAGCACCTGATGCAGGAATCGGCACTTTCGTTAGAGGAGCAGCGGTTAATTCGTCACCAGTTCTACCAAGTACAGGATCAACTCGATCAATGGGTACGTCTGACTGCTTCTGTCATGGCCCGCCTGCTGCATAGTGCCGCTGTGATGACGTCGCCCCGTGCTAGCGAAGGAAGGTTGAAGCATTTTGAGCTGCTCTCGGTGACTGATTTCGCTGCTTATATGGTTTTGGTGCTGATGGATGGTTCAGTCAAGCAGCAACGTCTGCTGTTGGAAACACCGCTTCAGCAGGAAGAGTTAAGCCGCCTTGCCGCTCAACTCAACCAACTCTTTGAAAACAAGAATGATAGAGAGATACGGGAGTTGCTCGGCGCACGCGAATTTGGCCCCGTAGAGCGGCTGATCGCTGGCACTATCGCACAAATGCTAGAGCAGCATGGTGATCCCATCGGCGACATCTTTTATCGTGAGGGCGTTGTCAACATCCTGGAGCAGCCGGAGTACAGCCGTATAGGGCCTGAGGATGAGCGTAATGAGCGTGTACGCAAGGTGATAGAGGTATTAGAGCAAAATCGCTTTTTACCTGTGCTAGCGTCGCAGCTTCGCTCGTCTGATGGAGTGCAAGTCATCATTGGTGGCGAAAACCAATGGGATGGCATGAAGGATGTCAGTATGGTTGTAGCGCGTTATGGTCAGGAAGGCAAAGTGGGAGGTCTACTCGGTGTAATCGGTCCCACGCGCATGCAATATAGTCGAGCTATAGCAGTGGTACGGTATATGACCCAGGTCATGAATGAACTGCTAGCCGAACTTTACGGATACGAATAAGTACTGCATGGTTTTTTAAATACATAGCTATTATTAGGAGGCAACTGTGCCAAAAGTTATTGGAATTGACCTAGGAACCACCAACTCCTGCGTTGCAGTGATGGAAGGTGGAGAGCCTGTCGTTATCGCTAATGCGGAGGGTGCTCGTACGACCCCTTCTATCGTCGCCATAAATAAGAGCGGTGAGCGTCTAGTTGGTGAGGTTGCTAAGCGTCAGGCCATCACCAATCCTGAGAACACCATCTACTCCATCAAGCGCTTCATGGGTCGCAAATATAATGATCCCGAGGTGGATCGCGACAGGCGCTTGATGCCCTACAAAGTTGTACGCTCCAACAACGGCGACGCCTGGGTGGAAGCACAAGGCAAGACCTATAGTCCGCCTGAGATTTCCGCTATGATTCTGCAGAAACTCAAGGCCGATGCCGAAGCGTATCTAGGTGAGCGCGTCACGCAGGCTGTGATTACTGTCCCAGCCTACTTCAACGATGCTCAACGCCAAGCGACCAAGGATGCTGGTAAGATTGCGGGCCTGGAAGTGCTGCGTATCATCAACGAGCCGACCGCGGCCTCACTCGCCTATGGACTTGATAAGAAAAAAGATGAGCGCATTGGCGTTTATGATCTTGGTGGAGGTACGTTTGATATCTCTATCCTGGAACTTGGTGATGGTGTCTTCGAGGTAAAGAGTACCAATGGTGACACGCACCTGGGCGGTGATGATTTTGATCAGCGCATTATCAACTGGCTTGCCGATGAGTTCCGCAAAGAGCAAGGCATCGACCTGCGCCAGGACCGTATGGCCCTTCAGCGCTTGAAGGAAGCAGCGGAGAAGGCCAAAAAAGAACTGTCTAGCTCGATGCAGACAGAGGTGAACTTGCCCTTCATCACGGCTGATGCCAGCGGTCCTAAGCACTTGACCACGACGCTCAGTCGCTCCAGGCTCGAGCAATTGGTCGAGGATCTGGTCGAGAAGTCGCGAGGCCCGGTGATGAAGGCCCTGTCAGATGCAGGTGTACGCCCCGGCGATATCAACGAGGTGGTGTTAGTCGGCGGCCAGACACGTATGCCTGCTGTGCAAACGTTAGTGCGCCGCATCTTCGACCGTGAGCCAAACCGTGGCGTGAACCCTGACGAAGTGGTTGCCATTGGTGCCGCTATTCAGGCTGGTGTGCTGACTGGTGATGTCAAAGACGTGCTCTTGCTCGATGTGACTCCACTTTCATTGGGGATTGAGACGCTGGGTGGTGTTTCCACCCGTTTGATTGAGCGCAACACCACTATTCCGACGCAGAAGGGTCAGGTGTTTTCGACAGCTAGCGACAATCAACCTAGTGTCGAGATCAACGTTCTGCAAGGCGAGCGCGAGTTTGCGAAGGACAACCGCTCACTCGGTAGCTTTATCCTGGATGGCATTCCACCCGCCCCACGTGGTGTGCCACAGATTGAGGTCACCTTTGACATTGATGCCAATGGTATTGTCAATGTCTCAGCCCGCGACAAGGGTACTGGGCGCGAACAGAAGATCACCATTGTTGCATCCAGCGGTCTCTCTAAAGATCAGATTGAGCGCATGGTGCGTGATGCTGAGTCTCATGCTTCAGAAGATAAGCGCCGCAAGGAAGAGGTTGAAGAACGTAACCTCGCTGATAGTGCTGCCTATCGTGCTGATAAGAGTATCGTGGACTTGGGTGACAAGTTGACCACTGAGCAGAAGAGCGAACTTGAGTCTAAGATTGCTGATGTCCGCTCTGCTCTCGCCACGGACAATGTAGGCCGCATCAAGAGTACACGTGAGGCGCTAGAGCAGGCTTTCTACAAGATTAGTGAGTCGATCTATCGCCAGAGTGGCGCTAACGGTACACCAGGTGCCGACTCCGGCGCTGACCAACCGTCAGACACGGGCGCAAGTCATGACGACACCGTCGAAGGCGAATATAAAGAAATGTAGATGATATCGTGCCCTGTTTCTCAGAACGAAGGACCGACTGATGGCCACAAGTAAAAGAGATTACTATGAAGTGCTGGGATTATCACGTAGCGCAAACGAGGAAGAGATCAAAAAATCATTCCGTCGTCTCGCTAAGCAGTATCACCCAGATACAAATAAAGAGCAGGGAGCGGAAGCTCACTTTGTTGAGATCAATGAAGCTTACGAGGTGCTCAGCGATCCGCAGAAGCGTGCTGCCTATGATCGCTATGGTCATGCTGGACTCGGCAATGGTACAGGCACGGGATTCGATGACATTGGTGGCTTCAATAGCATCAATGACCTCTTTGAGACCTTTTTTGCTACTGCAGGCACACAGCGCCGTACTGGAACCCAGCGCGGCGCAGACCTGCGGTACGATCTCACCATCACATTCGAGGAAGCCGTTTTTGGGTGCCAGAAAGAGATTGAGCTTCCACGCTGGGAAAGCTGCACCTCTTGTCGTGGCACTGGAGCACAACCTGGCACCTCAACTACACGCTGTTCCGCCTGCCAGGGGACGGGTGAAATTCGCCGTGTGCAACAGTCCATCTTCGGCCAATTCGTGAATGTGGCAATGTGTGAGCGTTGCCGAGGAGAGGGACGTGTTATTACCACTCCCTGTGAGAAATGTCGTGGCCAGGGGCGTGTACGTAACATTCGCAAAGTGGTGGTCAATATCCCTGCTGGCGTTGACGATGGTATCAACGTCCGCGTCACAGGTGAAGGCGAGGTAAGTACACGTGGTGGTACACCCGGCAACCTCTACGTCATTCTCTCGGTGAAGCCGCATCCCTTCTTCAAGCGCCAGGGCAACGATATCATCTATGAATTGCCTATCAGCTTTACCCAGGCAGCGCTTGGCGACGAAGTTGAGGTGCAAACGGTGGATGGGAAGACAACGGTGCTCAAGATTCCTGCTGGTACTCAAAGCAATCGCTCCTTCCGACTCAAGGGTATGGGTGTGCCCGTTGTGCATAGCAGCGCTCGTGGCGACCAACATGTGATTGTCAAAGTAGTGACACCGACGAACTTGACGCATGAGCAGAGGCATCTGCTTGAAGAGTTCGCCCGTATTGAAAAGGAACAGAGCGAGCAGAACGACAAGAATATTCTGCGCAATCTGTTTGAGAAAACAAAAGATATATTCTAAACGAGAGGTGTTGTGCTTGAGTAAGTCTACCTAAGCACAACACCTCTTGTTGATGGATGCACTGGCTCATCGCTGAAGCGAGCTGCTACTGCGAGGTGATCACTAGCATCTGCACCTGCGAGTCCTTCGCCTTCCGTCACTACATAGCATGTCTCCAGTCGTTCAGCCATCTCAGGGCTAGCGAAGATGAAGTCAATACGGCCAGCGGGTACTGAAGCTGGACAGGTAAACCCTTGCGTGTGTGGATGAATGCGCCGATAACAATCCGCGTAGCAAGCGTTTTGTAGCAGCGCTATACAGCCTCGCGGTGCATAGAGCGCTGCTAAGTTGTCAAACACAGTGCTGAGCAGTATATTACGTGGAATAAGGCGCAGTAGAGGATTAAGAAAGCGTAGCGACTGCGGTACCACGGAGTTGAGATGGGGATGACCCTCGCCGAGTGGTTGCTGTTTGGTTACATGGTCCAAACTGACAATGTAGCGCAGCAAATTGCTAGCTTTAAATGCGTCGCCGGGAGCAAGCGCGTTGAAGTCACCCAACAAAACATGTGGCATTGCTTCCTCGCGCTGTGGTCCCATAATACGCACTATCTCACCTATCTCGCGCTCCCTGATAGCATTGCCTGCCCACCCCTTGCTAAAGGCCGCTGATAGATGCGTGGTAAACACAATGAAGCGTCTCCCATTCGTCCCCTCTAGGCAGACCTCTAGTAGCGGCCTAGTCAAAATACTCGGTCGTGGATGTATTTTTGTGTATACCACTGGTAGGCGCGTGAGCAACGCTGGCTGGTAGTCTGGCCGGTGCAATATTTCCTCGTCCAGTACGAGTTGCATGCCGAGCGCTGCTGCTAGTTCCTCAACCACTAATGGTCTCTGCTGTCTGCGGGGATTGACTGCCTCAACTACACCTACGACATCGGGCTGCGTGGAGCGAATGATACGTGTGAGCTGCTCAACGCGTCGTCCATTCGACTGACGCGAGCTGTAGCCTCCGGCTAGGATGTTATATGTAATGATATTTGTCATAGATCCTTATTGGCTGCAGGAAGGGACGCCAGATACTCCAGCAGCAGCCGATGAATAAAAATGAACCCACCCCCAACTTTATGCAACAGTAAGCACTCGGTTGCACTGTTCAAGAAGGCAACAGCCTTGTAGGGAAATGCTCTCATTCGCCAGAGCAAGAAACGCAGTACTGCGTGCCGCCAACAAGCTAACCCACCGTTGAGTATTCCTACCAGCAGTCCACCAGCTAGCCCTATGACCAGAGCACGGCCCAGCATATGCAGACCAAACACGACAGGTGTACCAGCCAGCACACCCGTTTGAGTATCTTCAAGCAAACTCATCATGAATCCGATTGCACTACTGATCAAACTAATCAAGAGCGCGTTCCGTATCGAACGACGTATTCCTTGATTGGGGACGACACGATGATGATCTTCCAAGTTCTCATTCTTGATGGCTTGGAAGAGTGCAACCAGCAGCCAGTAACTGAAGCCAAGACTCAGCCCGACAGACACTCCAAAACGCAGCACAGAAAGTTTGCCCCCGGAGAGAAACACGTCACTGATGCCTGTCCCTAGCCCGCTAAGTAGAGCAATGATCACAGCTTGTTGCAGGTGCTTGCGGTTAGTAAGACAGGCGCTAAAACGACGCCACGACCAAGTCATGATCTCTGCTGGAGTAATGGTGTTGCTCTGCGCATCCAAAATTACAATGAGTAGTACACTTATTGTACTAAGACACATCATGTTGTACCATGCTACGCTCAGTCCATACGGCACGCTTGGCCAATTCCAGGGGAAAATTGCACTTATCCCCAACACAAAGCCAATGAGCAGCACATTTCTGATCGTAATACTGTTGAACAGATGATATCGTAAGCCAGACCGAGGGGTGCTAGCATCCTTGGGTGCTGGATGCAATACGTTTCCTTCGCTGACGAACAGTAACAGTACTAGACTACCCACTGCAAGGCTGCCACCTGACCACAGTCCATCATGCAGCCAAGCAGCCAAGCCATATGTTGGCCCTACTCGTAGCCCGTAGCTTAACCCGCAGGCCAACCCGACCAACGTGGCAATAGCTAAGGTGCTTCCAAAGCGCTGCCAGAAATGAGGGCCTGTCCGTTGTTCGGAGAGAGGGTTTTGATGAGAAGCGTTGTGTGCGTGCAGCACGCCCGCGATCACGCCACCAAACAAGGCAAACGAGATGAAGTCCACAATATCATTGTAAGAGAGCAAAAAGGCGTTGACGATAAGACTGACCAGCACGCCAATCAGAATGGCGGGAAGCGCAACGGCGAAGCGCTCATAGAGGCGCTGCTCATGCTCGCTTTCCAGTGCACTGGGTTGCATATGTTCAAGGTAAAAGATCGTCTGGTCCTGCCTGCGCATCTGCTTGGCCAGTCGTGTGAGCCAACCCTGCATATGCGCAAGCATAGACGGTTGCTCATAGCCTCGCCGTTCGAGCATGCGTTGCACATAGGTGGCAAACACTTGCTGTTGCTTGGCCTGCACAGAGTCGCCCACCAGCAAGTGGTCAAAAGGCTGCCCTTGGGAAGCCAATACCAGCACATTGAGCCACAACGGGGTCGTCACCAGTTCGCGCAGCCCCGTATCAGCGCGGAAGGCAGCAAGCACGGTGGCAAACTGTTCCCCCCCAGAGGTCAGGTACGTCTCGATCTGTTCTGCACTCAAGGGTTGCACAACAACCGCACGACGAAGCAATAAGCGTGTACTCTGTGCAAAATACTCGGTCTGACGACAGCAGACCACGAGGGAGAGCAAGCCGTGCTGTTGGCGATAAGTGTTGATAGTCTCAATACAGTCACTGCGAACTGAGGCTGTCACCTCGTCCAGGCCATCCAGCAGTGGTAAAATCTGCTCGCTCTGCACCCAGGACTGTGCTAACTCGCGGGGAACCTGGTACTTGCTGTGTAGTTCCTCTACCATCCAATCACTCAGCGAGCGTTGCTTCTGTGCCCAAGAGGACAGATTGAACACGACGGGCAGAGGGTGCGCCTCATCTTCGGTTGCCCGCTCCAGCAAGGTGCGAGCCAGTTCCAGTAGCAGCGTCGTTTTGCCCGAGCCAGGCTCGCCAAGAATGAGCAATTCGCCATCGACAGTATCGTAGACGTGGCTGATGCTCGTGCCTGGGGGCAAGGGTGTAGCGGCTTGCTCGGGTTGATGTAGGACCAGGTGCCAGGGATTGGCCACCGCATCGCGTTGCTCGTGCAATCCTAGGGCCAGCAGGGCTGCTCCGTGCAAGGACTGCTCCAACACGCCACTGATCCAGAAGTCGTACACTTTCCTGAGCATGCGCCGACGGTTCTGTTGGCTCATCCTAGAAAGTCCTGGCTGTGCTCGCTCTTGCTCTGTCTTAACTGGAGAAGCTTGCTCGTCTACTAAGGCGGATGGGTGCGCGAGCGAGGGGGGCTGCAGTGTGGCCGAGGAGTTCAAGGAGACGATAACCAGCCCGTTGGTAGCGTCTTGCGTGCTACTGTGCAGAACAGGAGGCTCTTGCTCTGCTTGTTGCTGGTCGATAGGAGCGTGCTGTGCTTCTGAAGGCGGAGATAGAGTGTTCTGCTGCTCTGTGGCAGAGGGGACCAGCCCCAATGCCTGAGCGTCGAGTTCAAAGATAGTACATAAAGCTCTACAATAACGAGGACTGGGAAAGGAGATGCCTTGCTCCCATCGGCGTACTGTACGAGGATCAGGCTCTCCAGGAGTAAACTCCGGTAAATTACTAATGCGTATTGCCACATCCTCTATAGTCCAGAAGCGCCTCTCCCGCTCCTGTTTTAAGCGTTGATTGGGACTCTTAGTTTTTCCTGGCACGTGTACCCTCTTCTATAGAGATTCTCTCTCCTCTTCCATTCAACCTTGACGCGTCTCTCTTTTTCCTGTTCATGTTACTTATAGGCTATTCTATCACATCTCTGTTGTAGATAGCCTACTATGGTGTCTCCTGTTTGCCCTCTTGTTGTCCCCTCTTTGTCCTTACGTTAGTTCTCTGCTTAGAGTACAGTAGTGTTAGACAAGACACAAGGTTGTGTCTTAGTTGTAATAGCAGAGCAGCACGTTTGTGTATCATCGTTCCATCTTAGAGCGCGAGGAGCATATATGACTGTAACGGAGATGAGCATCGCGCAACTGGCGGACGCTTGTGCATGTGAGATAAATAACTACCGCCTAGGTATTGCGCAAGATGATCAGTGTTGGCTGGAACTGTTCCGCCGTGCTATTGTCGAGCGTGATTCTGATGCCTGGCAGGTGGTACAAGAACAGCTTAACCCTATTGTGATGCGTTGGATGCTCCACCATAACAAACGTAGTGTAGCGTGTGCGCTGGAAAGCGAGGAGAACTATGTCGCTATGGCCTTCGTTCGCTTCTGGCAAGCCGCCGTCCGCAATCAGCAACTCCAATTTAGCAGCTTTGGCGCTGCGTTACGATACCTGTACACTAGTCTGAATGGGGCTATTCTCGATACCTTGCGTACCTATGCCCATCCTCAGGAGATGGCTCTGCCTGAGCCTGGTTCTGTTGGTGAGCCAGTAGCAGCAGAGGAGGAGAACTATACGGAATTGCTCGCAGTCATCTTCAAGCTGCTACCCAATGCAAGGGAAAAGCGCCTAGCCTACTTGCTTTTTCACTGTGGCCTCAAGCCACGCGAGATCGTCCTGCAGTGTCCGCAGGAGTTTAACAGTGTTAAAGACATCTATCGGCTGCGACGCAACGTCATCGAGCGCTTGCAGCGTCATACTGATCTCATTCGCTACCAGTTGGCTTATGAATATGCATAACATACAATAAGAGAGCAAAAAAGGTTCCTCAGTACAATTGAGGAACCTTTTTTGCTCCCTTAAAACATTACTTCCAGGTCACACGCTCTAGCAGGTACATCGTTAGCTCAGCGATGGGCAGGCGTATCTGTGCCATCGAATCGCGTTCGCGCACCGTCACGGTCTGATCCTCAAGCGTCTGAAAGTCGACAGTGACACAATATGGCGTGCCAATCTCGTCCTGGCGGCGATAGCGGCGACCAATGGCTGCAACGTCATCATACTGTGAGACCATCAGACGCTGCAGCTTCTTGTGGATGTCCCTAGCTGTGGTGACCAGTTCCTCCTTGTTCTTTTGCAGCGGCAACACTGCCACTTTGACTGGAGCCAGCATAGGGTGCAGGTGTAGCACGGTGCGCGGCTCCTTGCCTGCCGGGTCTGGCTCCTCTTCGTAGGCGTCGAGCAGTAGGTAGAGGAAGGTGCGATCCACACCGCCGGAGGTCTCGACGATCCACGGGATGTACTTCTCCTTCGTATTGGCATCCGTGTAGCTCAGGTCCTGCCCACTGAACTCGCTGTGGCGCGAGAGGTCCCAGTCCTGTCGCCAATGGATACCCTCCCACTCCTGCCAACCCAGGATCGTCTGGTACTCCACATCGAATGCCTGTTTAGCGTAGTGCGCCAGCTCGTCCGAGCCATGTGCGCGCAGCC
>JAFATZ010000206.1 GCA_019243675.1 Ktedonobacteraceae bacterium
AAGCAGCTCGACTACGAGTTCAACATGATCGTACAAAAAGGGTTTGTCAACTATTTCCTCATTGAATGGGATTTTGTGAACTATGCACGTGCTCACGGTATCCGCTGCTCCGCTAGAGGCTCTGCTGCTGGCAGCCTACTGGCATACACGCTGGGCATTACCAACGTTGATCCGCTGCGTTACCAGTTGCTCTTTGAACGCTTCTTCAATCCCGAGCGTGCAGACATGCCTGATATCGACATGGACTTTCCAGACGACCGCCGCGAAGATGTAATCGGCTACGTTGCGCGTAAGTATGGGTCGGATTGTGTGGCGCAAATGGTCACGTTTAACACGATGGCGGCCAAGGCATCCATCAAAGACGTGGCTCGCACTATGGGACAGCAGGAAATGGGCGACCGCATTACCCGTCTTATTCCCACTGGTCCGAAGGTCACGCTGCAGGGATCACTAGACAATGTGAAAGAACTCAACGATCTGTATAAGGATAGCGAGACGACACGCGAAATCATCGACCAGGCTTTGAAGCTGGAAGGTTCGGTGCGCACCACGGGCGTTCACGCGGCGGGAGTACTGATCGCTAATGAGCCGCTTGATCGTTTTGTTCCGCTGCAGTTGCGCGATCCCAAGGACCCAAGTCAGGGACGTGTCACGCAATATGAGCAGAGCCATCTCGAAGAGCTGGGCTTGATCAAGTTTGACTTCCTGGGCCTCTCTAACCTGACCATTCTAGATAACGCCCTCAAGTTCATCCAGCAGTCGCACGGCGAAGAGATAATTCTGGAGAAGATTCCGCTTGATCCCGTGCCGGACGACGAGGAGCAGAACACGAAACGCAAGAAAGCATTTGACCTGCTTGCTAGTGGTGAGACAACAGGCATCTTCCAGCTTGAAGGTGCCAAGATGCGTGAGTATATCAAGCAGCTCAAACCGACCTGCATCGAAGATGTGACAGCGATGGTGGCCCTCTACCGACCAGGCCCAATGGAGAGTATCCCTGACTTCATCGACGCCAAACATGGAAGAAAGAAGGTTACCTACCTGGATGCACGTCTGAAGACCTGGTTGGAAGAGTCCTACGGCATCATCGTCTACCAAGACCAGGTGCTACTCATCGCTGTAAACCTGGCTGGCTTCTCTTGGGGCAAGGTCAACAAATTCCGCAAAGCGCTCAGCAAAAAGATCATGCACGAAGTTGAGGGTTACAAGGACGACTTTATCAAAGGCTGTATCAATAATGGCATGAAGCCCGAGATTGCCGAACAACTCTTTACCCTCATCCTGCCTTTCGGTGGCTACGGGTTTAACAAAGCGCACGCTGCTAGCTACGCGGTGGTGGCCTTCTACACAGCCTATCTCAAAGCTAATTATACTGCTGAGTTCATGGCCGCAACCATGACTACCGAAGCTTCTGACGCCAAGAAGATTGCTGATGCCGTCGGCGAATGTAAGCGTATGGGCGTCGAGGTGCTAGGACCGGATGTTAACAAGAGCGCGATGGGGTTCACCGTAGAGGAAGGCGGGGTACGCTTTGGTCTGCTGGTCATTAAGGGTTTAGGCGAAGGGCCAATCGGCGAAATCATCCGCATGCGCAATGAGGGTGGCCCGTTCAAGTCTCTGGCTGACTTCTGTACACGCATTGACCCCAAATTCGTTGGTAAGGGCGCTCTTGAGACACTAATTAAGGCTGGTGCAATGGACTCACTCGCTGATGGCAAGCGCCACGTCCTGCTTGCTTCTGTGGACCGTGCGCTGCAATTCGGTAAGAGCCAGCGTGCTGCCGAGGAGCGAGGCATGATAAGCCTCTTCGGGGAGATAGAAGAGGTCAGCAGTGCCTTTGCATTCGCTCTCAAACAGGATGCCGAGGAAATAGGGCGCAACCAATTGTTAGCCTGGGAAAAAGACCTTATTGGTGTCTACACCTCCAAACATCCCCTATCGTATCTCAGCTATTTTTTCAAAGATAAGGTCACGCACAATACAACAGCGATCACTGAAGAGCATGATAAGCAGAAGGTGGTAGTGGGTGGGACAATCAAGGAAGCGCGGCGCATCACTACTAAGAAGGGTGACACGATGTGCGTGGTGCAGTTGGAGGATATGTACGGCTCCATCAGTGTAACGGTCTTTCCGAGGGCCTACGAGGAGACAGCAGAGATGTGGGTCGAGGATACAGTGGTGATTGTGCGCGGCGAGGTGCAGGTGCGTCGAGACGAGCCAGGTATCCTCTGTAACAGCGTTGAGCGTATGAAAGCCGTTGAAGAAGAAATGAATCGCAAACAGCACCAAGTTTGGCTTACGCTACAACTGAGTGGAAGTGACGAAATTTCTGTCTCTGATGACAAGATGAAGGTGCAAGACATGTATCGTTATATTCAAGAACGCCCAGGACGCGATCATTACGAAGTTTTTGTAATAAATGGCGAATGGAAGACACGACTCAAACCAAAGGACAATACAATGCACTACTCACCAGAACTCCATGAGAAGCTAGAAGGTCTGCTCGGACATGGCATGGTCGAAGCAGTCGAGGTAGACAAGTAAAGCGTCCTAGAAACTTTTGTGCTATCTGATGCGTAGATCTAGTAATTGATAAAAATTGATTGCTCTATTATAACTAATGAAAAGGTTGGCGCATCGTGGGTTCTGAATATGTAGGGCCATTGCCCGACCCTAGTCTCTATCAAGATCAACCCATTCCCATACACAACCGTATTACTGTACCACTTGCAGAGGCACAATCCCCTCAACAACAGCAGTATGCTAACGGCTACCCACCGTATCCTTCTGCACATCCTGGTTATCCAGAGTACCCAACATATCCTAGGGACTCTAGTCATAGACCGTACTATGATGCTGTACCATATGGCTACGACCCTACACCAGCGCAGCCTAGGCGAGACCGTTACCTGCTGGCAATGGCCATTGTCTCGTTTGTGGCATCAATCCTGTCATTGCTGGCAGGATTGGTCAGCATGATCTTTCTTATACTCATCATCGTGCTTCCCACTACAAGCACGATGCCTGTCAGTCTGCTCTTCGGTGGCATCGTGCAATTTGTGGCATTGACTCTAGCCTTTCTACTCGGCGGTGGATTCGGCCTTTATCATAGCATTCGTTCGCTCTTTTTAAAGAGACCCTCTGCCGACTTCAAATTGCCTTGGTTCTGGATCTTTCTGCTACTCTACCTAGGCGTAATTCTTATAGCGAGCATCTTGCGCTCTGAGAGACAAGCAGTGGCAAATACGCCATTGGCCGTTGCGCTCATTATCCTTGCAGGCTCACTGCCAGCAATAGCCGTGCTGGCTCTTGGGGTACGCCGCGTACATTTTCCACGCAGTGCGCCTTGGTCCACGAGTTGGCGACGCTTTAGCATAGCTATCATTAGCGGCACTACACTCGCCATCGTCATTGCTGGTGCCATTGAACTGGGGTTGGTTATATTTGTCTCACTAGTACTAAAGGTGAGAGGGTTTTCTATTACTAACCTGGATCAACCACTGCCGCAAGACACACGCGCTGTGGGCCTCGTACTGATCGTGGTCTCAGTAATCGCCCCCCTGGTCGAGGAGGCGGTGAAGCCATTAGCAGTGGTTGTAATGATCGGGCGTATGCGTAGTGCGGCTGAGGCATTTGTGCTTGGTCTGGCCTGTGGTATCGGCTTTGACCTCGTTGAAACATCCGGCTACATCGCTATGGGCTATCGCGATTGGTCTTATGTTGCTCTACAACGTAGTAGTGCTGGCCTGCTGCACGGCTTCGGCGCAGGTATGGTCGCGCTTGGTTGGTATTACCTCACCCACGGTAAGTCGAACCGGCACCGCATCGTGCTCGGTTTGGGCTGCTGGGCCTACGCTTTGTTGCAACATGCTATCTGGAACGGCTCGTCCTTCCTGCAGATACTTCCTGCGCCCATTGGCCCTTTCCTCAGTGGAAATGTGCCACTTGGGCCATACTCGTTTCCCGCGTTCCTGCTCGTCCTCATTGCAGAGTCGTTCCTCATGCTCGCGTTCTTCGTATATGTAACAGGTAAGCTGAGAGGGCAGAGCACGGATACACCTGCGTTACCCCAAGAGACTGGGAGCGGAGTGCAGGAGGCACAAGTACCCACGCATGTATGAGCTATCACACCAGCAGGGCGACCGCGAGATTTAATAGGCTAACTCCATAATATAAGTCATCTATTAAAAAAGAAAAAGTTTAAACAAGAGTATTGTTAGTTCTGCTAACAATACTCTTGTTTAAACTTTTGCACAAAATTCTACTAGGTTATCCACGATGATTGTGGATAACCCGATGGAAAGAGCCTCAGAACTGCATCCTGAAAGTTATCCACAAAGTCTGTGGACAAGTTATCCACATCATCCACAGGTAGGAGATACTGACTCTGGTTATCCACATCTCATGTGGATAACTTATCCACACTTTCCACATTACGGTTATAGTTGATACTTATCCACAAAGTCTGTGGACAAGTTATCCACACTTTCCACAGTTAGGGTATGCTAACTTTGGTTATCCACATCTCATGTGGATAACTTATCCACACTTTCCACATTCATCTTGGCAATAGATTACTTAGAGAATATCCATGATAGTGGATAAAGTGCTAAAAATTGTGGACAACTATGCCAGATTGTGTAAAAGTTGTTTTTTTGTAGAGATTACAATTCTTATTCACAATATCTTTGCATAAGTCATTCACATTCTCGG
>JAFATZ010000086.1 GCA_019243675.1 Ktedonobacteraceae bacterium
CCGGTCTGCGCATGAAAGCATGGTGCAGCACTATTATGAAGTGTGTGCAACCCGATCTGAGTGGTTCATATGATCAGCATCGGGCATGTGCTAGAGGTGTGTGGTCCGTTGCCATATATAATAATTGCTTCCACTGTGGAAGCTATAAGTTCTGAGACCTATTCTCAGGGCTTGACAAAGAAAGGGTAAACCAATGAGTATTGATGTCGTCCGAGCATGGAAAGATGCCGAGTATCGTGAGAGCCTGAGCAGCGAGGAACTGGCCTTGGTGCCAGCCCATCCGGCAGGCGAAGTGGAACTGGCTGAAGAGGATCTGTTGGGCGTTACTGGTGGTCTCCTCGACTCACTAAACATAGGCCTAGGCCTTCTAGGTGGGGGTCAGAGCAGCGGTTGTGACTACACCGCCTTTGGCGAGGATGCCAAGTGCTACTATAGCAATGCTGGCCTACTGCTTGAGTGCGTCTAGCGTCGCCTTCTGCTAGAGCAGTCAACTCTTAGCACCCTGTTGAGAGAAGCGTGGTGAGCACGCCGATTCATCAGTTCTGATTCTTTGGTAATGTTGTCTTCTCTTACTCTTGCATAGACATGAAACAACATGTCAGACAACATGTTGTAGAGAGGACAGCATATATAACAGTGGGCATTGCGGCCTGCGCCTGAAAGCATGATGTATCTCAATGAGTGGTTCTCTTCTGTGAGAGACACAGATGATCAGCATCGGGCATGTGCTAGAGTGTGTAGTCCGTTGCCATATATAATAATTGCTTCCACTGTGGAAGCTATACGTTCTGAGACCTGTTGTGAGGTCTTGACAAAGAAAGGATAAATCAATGAGTATTGATGTCGTCCGAGCATGGAAAGATGCCGAGTATCGTGAGAGTCTGAGCAGCGAGGAACTGGCCTTGGTGCCAGCCCATCCGGCAGGCGAAGTGGAACTGGCTGAAGAGGATCTGTTGGGCGTTACTGGTGGTCTCCTCAACTCACTAAACATAGGCCTAGGCCTTCTAGGTGGGGGTAAGAGCAGCGGTTGTGACTACACCGCCTTTGGCGAGGATGCCAGTTGCTACTATAGCAATGCTGGCCTACTGCTTGAGTGCGTCTAGCGTCGCCTTCTGCTAGAGCAGTCAACTCTTAGCACCCTGTAGAGAGAAGCGTGGTGAGCATGCTGGTTATCAGCACTCTCACCACTTGTAATGGCTCCTTCATTGCAGTGGAGAGACATTCCCCTAGAAAGGTTTGAAGAGCGAAGACTATGGAAAAGACACTGCATACCACACCGCAACACTGGCAGAACCCCAAGTGGTACCATGCACTCTCATTAACAGAGCGCATAGCGTCTCTACGAGCATGTACACACGATGCTTCTTCTCTAACTGCACAGCAGACTGCAAGAGCTACACGGCGCTTGCAGGCCTGGAAAACGCAGAGGCCGTTTGATCACGGAACGCTTTTTGCCGATCGGCTTGACATGGCTGGCAGTACTGAGGACGACCTCACTTTTCTTCTGGCTGAACCAATCGATGCCGTGCAGTCCCGGACTGCTTGCACTCCCGACTGGTTAGCTACCCTTGTCGAGGCGTTTGAGCACTATGACATCGGTGAGGTGTTGTTCGAGGAGATGACATCGCTTGCTCCCTATTTGCAACCTCTCCTGCCTCTGATCAGGCATGGCCTCGCCCAGTTGCGTGCGGGTATACAGATGCTCTGCCAGCAGTACGCTTCCCTGCCCTTCGACGCTCAACACATTAGTCAGGCCTTCTTTCCTTCTCTTGCGGAGCGACTCCTGAGTCAGGTGAACAAAATATTTGTGCTTGAGATGCATGTCGCACGCGTCCAGGATCGTCTCCGGGGCGAAACAACCCAAGAACGCTTCGCCGACTTTGTGCGCCAGCTCTCTCAAGAAGGGAAAATCCTGCCTCTTTTAGAAGAATATCCGGTGCTGGCTCGCCAACTGGTGCTGACGATTGATCAGTGGGTACAGTACACTCAGGAGTTTTTAGCCCATTTGTGTGCTGACTGGCAGGAGATTCGCTCCACCTTCACTCCTGAACACGACCCTGGTCTACTGGTAGAGGTGCGAGGTGGGGTTGGTGATCGGCATCGCAACGGTCGTAGTGTGCTGATACTCAGGTTTAGCTCAGGATTTCAGGTGCTCTACAAGCCCAAGTCCTTAGCTATAGACGTCCACTTCCAGGAGCTCTTAGCATGGCTCAATGAACAAGGCGCGCAGCCTGCTTTTCGTACCGTCGGCATCATTGATCGTGGCAGCTATGGCTGGGCCGAATTTGTGCATGCCTATGGGTGTACCTCTGCCGAGGAGATAGCACGTTTTTATGAGCGCCAGGGAAGCTACTTGGCTCTCTTATATGCGCTCAATGCGGTCGACATGCACCTGGAAAACTTGATTGCCGCTGGTGAGCATCCCATCCTGATTGACCTAGAATCCCTCTTTCATACGCGTGTTGGCGGGGATAATGCGACCGAGCCTTCCCAACTCGCTCACACTACCATGGATCGAACTGTGTTTCGCGTCGGGTTATTACCAAACCGTATGTGGTCAACCAAGGACTCTGTAGGCCTAGACCTCAGTGGATTAGGTGGTCAGCCAGGGCAAATGAATCCACGCCCTTATCCCACGTGGGAAGCGGCAGGCACCGATCAAATGCGACTCGTCCGAGAGCACAAAGAAATCGCGGTAAAACAGAATCGACCCAAACTCAATGGGCAGGGCGTGAATGTGCTGGACTATAACAAGCACATCGTTGCGGGCTTTAAGAGCATGTATCAACTGTTGCAGCAACGGCGTGCTGAACTGATGGCAGACATTCTGCCTCGCTTTGCCCATGATGAGGTCCGTGTGATCGTACGCCCAACACACAGATATGCGCACTTACTCATGGAATGCGTTCATCCTGATCTGCTGCATGATGCGCTTGATCGGGACCGCTTCTTTGACAATCTCTGGCGAGATATTGAGTTTCAGCCGCACCTCTCCCGCCTTATCGCTGCTGAACAACGCAGCCTGCTGCTGGGTGATACTCCCATGTTTCTTACCTACCCCGACAGTCGTGCCGTCTTTGCCTCGGATGGCGAATGGCTCGGTGATCTTTTTGCTGAGCCGAGCCTAGAACTGGTCAAGAAACAGCTCCTCCACATGAATGAACAGGACCTTGCTAGGCAGACCTGGGTGGTTGAGGCTGCTCTGGCGACCTCGTTGATAGGTCCTGAACACACAACGGGGAAGCCTTTTCGGCTCAAGCCACCGCAGTCTTTCGCAAGCCGTACGCGTCTGATTGCCTCAGCCGCTGCTGTAGGCACGCGCCTGGACAGACTAGCTGCTCGTACTGAAGATGTTGCCGACTGGCTCGGCCTGAGCACAGCCGGCGGAACCGCATGGAGCCTGCAACTAGCAGATACAAGCCTATACAACGGCACGAGTGGCATTGCCTTGTTTTTGAGCTACCTTGGCGCAGTCACGCACGAGGTGTGCTATACCGCTCTAGCAAGATTAGCTCTGGCCTCCGTGCGCTTGCAGGTAGAGCAACAGAAACAATACCTGCCAATGGTAAGCATAGTAGGAGGCTTTACTGGATTGGGTTCGTTCATCTACCTGCTCACCCATCTGAGTGTGCTCTGGCAGGATCCGACCCTGCTGCAAGAAGCTGAAACACTGGTAGAGCTTCTGCCTGACCTGATCGCCAAGGATGAGCACCTGGATATCATGGGTGGCTCGGCCGGATGCATCCTGAACCTGTTAAGCCTGTATAGTGTGCAACCCTCTGTCCGCACCCTGGATGTAGCTCTACAATGTGGTGACCGCCTGCTTACCACTGCGAAACCTATGCCAGAAGGTGTGGCTTGGACTACGACGAATAGCGACACCCCCCTAGGCGGTTTTTCGCACGGCAGCGCTGGGATTGCATTCAGCTTGTTCAAGTTGGCTGAGATCAGCGGGCAAGAACGCTATCTGCACACTGCTCTGGCTGCTCTGGCCTATGATCGCAGTCTGTTTTTGCCAGAGAGGCAGAATTGGGCTGACCTGCGTGATCTCTCACTCCTACTAGGCGCAGAAACGCAAGAGCCTCACTCTATGGTCGCATGGTGTCATGGCGCACCGGGCATTGGTCTGAGTCGGCTAGGCATATTGAGGTATATGGATAATGCAAATATACGTGAGGAAATAGCTATTGCGCTCAGGACGACCCTTGCCGTAGGAGTAAACGGAGGAAATCATTCGCTCTGTCATGGTATGCTGGGCAACGTAGAGTTGCTCCTGATGGCGACACACTTGCTTGATGATCCCAGCTATTCTGAGGCATTAGAGCGCGTGACGGCTATGATTGTAGACAGTATTGATGAGCATGGCTGGGTACCCGGTGTACCCTTAGGCGTAGAGACACCAGGACTGATGGTTGGCCTAGCTGGCATCGGTTATGAACTGCTGCGGCTGGCAGCACCGCAACAGGTGCCTTCAGTGCTACTGCTGGCCCCACCCTCTTATGGACGTACTAAGAAGTTCAGAGCTGCAAGGCAGTTTAGGCCATCTCTTCACCATATCCCACTCATACATATGTCGTGAACCTCCTCCGTTTAAAGGCAGGTGCTCTTCTATTCTCATTGTCAAAGCTCACCACCACCGATGTTTTGATGAAAGTGGTGATATGGGTGCGGGCCTAGCTCGCACCCATATCACCACTTTCATCTTTGTATGGGGAGTGCTCAGTATCTGCCTCAAGCACGGATCTTTGTGATATAGTGGAGGAGCATAAAACGGTGCGTGAAAGGGAATACACATGACTATAGGACCACTCAGCAGTATTCATCTTGGACTCCTGCTGCACAATCACCAGCCGATCGGCAACTTTCCGTGGGTGTTTCAGCAGGTTTACGAGCAGGCGTATTTGCCCATACTTGAGCCACTAGAGCGACATCCTGGCGTACGCCTTTCACTGCACTACAGCGGATCACTTCTCGATTGGCTACAAGAGGCACATCCAGAATTTCTAGAACGCATAGCGGCCTTGGTCAAACGCAAGCAGGTGGAGATGGTGGGCGGCGGCTACTATGAGCCTATCTTGGCCTCAATACCCGACGCCGACAAACTGGCACAGATTCGCCGCTTGACAGAACGCATCC
>JAFATZ010000093.1 GCA_019243675.1 Ktedonobacteraceae bacterium
TACCATGCTCGGCCACACCGCAGGATGTCATAGAGTGATTGGAGCCGACGGCGCGAACCGGACTGGGATGTTTGTCACTGTCCTTGAGAATGGCGATGATCTCTTGGACGCTTTTTGGTTGCACCACAACACAAGGCGACGAGACGATGTTGCCGAACCAATTATGCACTTGAAGTTCTTTCATTTTGTCTTCCTCAATTCTGGAGCATAGCCTCATTTTGATTACTCTCTGTTGAGTTTCCTGAGAAATTCGCTTTTGGCCACGGTGCGAAGGGGTTCTTGACGTTTCGCAGAAATGGTGCCAGTTCAGGAAAATGCCTCAATAGTACACTCGACATATCATTGTTGCTGATCCAGTCGAGACCCATTTGGGTATAGACCGTAGCAGTGTAGTCAGTTGTGAAGAAGCGGTCGCTATTCAAGCGTCGAGACGCCATCAGGATAAAGATGCGAAAGGCGGTATCGCTGAAACCAAATCCTCGTGGTGGTTTCTCCGCATACAAGCCAACCATGAGATCGACTTGATCGATATCGTTGTTGTAAATGCGCCGCAGCTCCTCCACCCATACTTTGTTGTCGGTCAGTTCCTCGAAGCTTTTCACACGCGGGCGATGCATTAGCTTACGGAACTCATTGTAACGGGGCACACCGCGCTCACGGTCGCGCAGGATCTCTGTCGTCGCTAGATCGAACGTGATGCCATCCCGCTCCGTGCGCTGCTGAAGGAAGCGCGGATAATTGTGCAACGTGATCGCGCCTGGATAAGACGTGCCAAACGAATAGAGAGCATTGTCCATAGACACCTGTGCTAAGACCTCGTGTGCGTGGCTGTCCACAAGCTCTGACATAGATCGCTTTTGCATGATTGCATCAGTTGACAGCGCACGGAAGCTGATTTCGTCGGGCAAGAGAGGATGCATGCGGTAGACGGAAACAAATTCTTCAGTAATGGAATAGGGTACCCCAAAGTCATCTTTTTGTGAGCCTAAGATCCCACTGATGATCTCGCTTTTACTGATGCGCCCAAAAAGCTTATGTATCTGCTCGGTTGCCAATCCCCACCAATTTCTATTCATGGCTAGATGCAACGTCGGATTATCGAGGATCGCCGGAGTCCACTCAACTGTATGGATCTTTGCCATCAGAGCTGCATTGACGAGCCGAGCATGATCGAACAAGTCATCGTCAGACCAGGATGGGTATTCGGCACGCAAGTGGTCACAGATCGCGTTGTGCTCTAGGGTGAAAAGGGTATGCATCAAGCTCAGGCCAATCCACCAGTTGCCATTGACTCCAGTTATGTCAACACCGGTTTCAGGGTCGACAGGCAGCAAGCCATTACTATCGATATTCAGCTTGCCATCCTTGCCTGATCGCACCTGCGCCTGAGTGGCCGCATCACTTCCGTACAGTTGGGACCCATCCCACCATTGGGAAACGACGTTACGATAGGTAGGAGGTAAGCTGTCGCTCTGCATATGCGTTGTATCTCGTTGTGTGCGTAGAATGGTCATCGGACGTTGCGGCCAAGGATCATCCTCACGTAGCGGCACCTGCCACGGGTTCTCTTTCTGGTTTTTCCCATGACTGAACCAGTCATGGATCATAAACTGAATCCACGCAGCCGCCAGCAGGTTAAGCGTTGTGGCTGGCTGGAAACTATCACGCGCCAGCAGTTCAAGGCTGACCGTACGCGGATTCGGCGTGAGCATTGTCGCCTCATCGGGATAGGTATACTTAGGCGGCACGTTCCGTCCAAATCGTGTTCCCGCACTGCCCATCAGAGGATTCTCCAGATCATTGAAGCTTCCGTCTGCCGTGCGTGCGACTAGGTAGCGCGGACCTCCGTGAGTTGCCGACAGTTGGCTTGAGACTGTCACCTTCACTTTCCCAGTATCATATAAGTTCTGTTTTCTCAATATATTACGTAATCCGGCCAGTATCGCAAGCGCGAGCAACGGTGGTACCTTATACCAACCGATTGATTGGTCAAGCGCTTGAGCAGTCTTACCATAGAATTGTGAGAGTAGTTTTCTTATCATGTATATCCTCCTTGCCTCATGTATGCTTGTGTAACTACAATAACATACGTTGACAAAGAGGGTTTTTTGGGTGCATTTTAGAGTAGCGGTGATACAATAGTAAGAAAACGAGGTCATTATGGAAGTATTTGATGCGGTCCGTACCGTGCTGGCAGTACGCCAATTTCAAGAGAAGCCGATCCCCGAAGCAATTGTCCATCAAATCGTCGAAGCGGCGCACGTAACCGCGAGTAGTATCAACGGTCAACCCTGGCATTTCATTGTTGTGCAGGACAAAGTGACGCTGCGCCAGCTTGGCGCACTCGCACGCACAGGCCCTTATATTGCTCAAGCTCCACTAGCGATTGTTGTTGGCATGGAGCACAGCCCATATGCAGTCTCAGACGCTAGTCGGGCCATCCAATCCATGATCCTGACCGCCTGGGCTAAAGGTGTTGGCTCAAACTGGGTGGGTTTCGATAATCTCAAGCAGATCAATCCCCTACTCGGCATTCCCAAGGAGATCGATATTCTTGCTATTGTTCCTTTTGGTTATCCAGTTAAAGCTGGCGGCAAGGGACAGAAAAAGCGCAAGCCCCTAGGGGAAATCGCTCACCGAGAACGCTGGGACCAACCGTTTGCTTAGTCTTCTTACCCCTGACACGAAGAGCCACGCAGAATCGTGCAACTATTGTAGTCAAGCCTGCTTGAGAGATGACCTGATTTTCTATAGGATGCGGTGAGGCCGCACATTGTCCTACCCGAATGAAGAGAGGTGAAGTGGTGCAGTACCTTGTACTTGCATGCGATTACGATGGCACGCTGGCCAAGGATGGCATTGTCGACCAGCAGACAGTGCAGGCCCTTGAACGCGTGGTGGCTTCGGGCCGCAAACTGGTGCTAGTAACGGGACGTATTCTTGAGGATCTGCAGCTCGTTTTTCCGCGCTTGGACCTTTTTACCTATATCGTTGCCGAGAATGGGGCGCTGCTCTACCATCCCGCTAGTAGCAGCGAGCAAGTGCTGGCAGAGCCGCCCCCCGCACAATTTGTGCGCACTTTGCAAGCACGTGGCGTCCAACCCTTGCAAACTGGGCACGTCATTGTCGCAACATCGCAACCTCACCAAACAACAGCGTTGGAGGTCATACGCGAACAGGGACTTGAGCGCCAGGTGATCTTCAATAAAGGGTCAGTAATGATCTTGCCCACGGGCGTCAATAAGGGCAGCGGGTTAACTACTGCCCTCAACGAGTTGAAGTGCTCGCCGCACAATGTCGTTGGCATTGGCGATGCTGAAAACGACCACTCATTTCTGGACATGTGCGAATGCGCTGTAGCCGTGGCCAACGCACTTCCCGCGCTGAAAGAGAAGGCCGATTATACGACGCAAGCCGCTCGTGGAGAGGGTGTGAGCGAGTTGGTTGACATGCTGTTAGCCGATGACTTGCGGCAGATTGACCAGCAGATAAGTCGGCATACACTCGTGCTGGGCCAAGGGCCGAACGGTGAATCGGTCCACATCAATGCGCGCCATGCCAACGTCTTCATTGTCGGACCTTCTGGTAGTGGCAAATCAACGATGGCGATGAACCTGCTGGAACAACTGGTCGAGCAGATGTATCAATTTTGCCTTATTGACCCCGAAGGAGACTACGAGACGTTTCAAGGAGCAATAACGCTGGGCGATACACACAAAGAACCGAGTGTTCCTGAAATCATCCAGTTACTCGAAAAGTCGGAACAGAGTGCAATTGTCAATCTGCTCGGCAGGCCGCTAGCTGATCGCCCGACCTTCTTCCGCAACCTTCTGCCAGCCCTGCAAGATGTGCAGACACGTTTTGGTCATCCCCATTGGCTTATTCTCGACGAGGCGCATCACCTTTTCCCGCCTGAGTGGGACACCTCACTGCTCGAACGCATGCACGACCTCTTCACCCTGTTGTTCATCTCGGCGCATCCAGATCATGTCTCTAAACGAGTGCTAGCTCTCGCTGATGTAGTGGTTGTCGTTGGGGAACATGCTCCGTTGCCCGTATTCGCCGAGGCTGTGGGTCAACCCGTGCCAGAAGTGGCACCTACTTCTCTTGAAGCTGGTGAAGTACTTGTCTGGTTCAGGCGTACAAAGCAAGCGCCCTTGCGCCTACGTGCCAGGGCACCCAAAGACGAGCATACGCGCCACCGCCGCAAGTATGCCGAAGGAGACCTTGCAGAGGATGTCAGCTTCTACTTTCGGGGACCGCAGGGCAAGTTGCGGCTTCGTGCGCAGAATCTCATCCTCTTTGCACAGATAGCCGAGGGAGTCGACGATGAAACCTGGCTGTTCCATTTACACCAAGGCGATTACTCGCGCTGGTTCCGCCAAGTAATTAAGGATGAGGACTTAGCTGCAGAAGCCGCTTCCATTGAGAAGCAGGAGCGACTCTCCGCACGTGAGAGCCGCGCCAGCATACAGTCAGCCATTCAGAAGCGCTACACCCTGCCGTAATTACAGCTTTCCCAGCACAACAACGATAGTATAGTCCTCCAACTTCTTCACAGATGTCGGCGAGACCGTTTCCCTGTACATCTCCTCGAATGAGGGATGGTCACGCTGGCTGATAGAGAAAAGAATGTTATCGGCCAGCGTCTCCGTTTTGATCTGCTCGTAGTAGCCAGTGAGCGTATTGGCCAGCGCGGCATCATCAGCATAGAAGGCAAGGCCAATATGGTCTTCGATATTGAGGCCAGCCTTTTTGCGCATGTCCTGGACGTAGTGCGTCAGGTCACGCACTAAGCCCTCTTCGCGCAGCTTGGGTGTGATGGTCATCTCCAGTGCCACAATATAGCCGTGCTCTTCGGCTGTGACAAAGCCTGGTCGCGCCGTAGCAACAACCTCAATCTCCTCTGAAGTCAGTTCAAGCTCCTGCTCTTCGACTGCGAAGCGTAATGTGCCGTGCTCGTTGAGTTCCTTGGCCGCCAACTGTGTATTACGGGCATCTAGTTTCTTAAAGGCTGCCAGGATTTTTTGCACCAGCGAACCGTACTTCGGACCGAGCACCTTTGCTTGTGGCTTCAGTGTGTAAGCGAGCATATCACTCTCGCTACTCATCAGTTCTATCTGCTTGATGTTCAGTTCTTCGAGCACCTGTTCGCGCAAACGCATCAGTGCCTCTTCCTCTGCTGGAGTAGGAACGCGTACATAGAGTGCGTTGAGCGGCTGGCGTACTCTGATCTGAGCTTTTTCACGCGCTGAACGGCCTAGCCCCACAACGTGCATCACCAGGCGCGTCTCCTGTGTCAGTTGCTCGTCGACTAGCTTCTCATCTACTTGGGGCCAGTCACACAAATGAACGCTCAGTACTGCCTGCTGGTTAACGCTGCGTACCAAGTTCTGATACAGTTCTTCCGTAGTAAACGGCATGAATGGTGCAAGCAACTTGATGAGCGTCGTCAAGCATTCATAGAGCGTCAAGTAGGCCGCTATCTTGTCGCTGTCCAACTTGGGGGCCCAGATACGCTCTCGGCTGCGGCGCAGGTACCAATTGGACAGCACCTCCAGGAACTCCTGTATGGCCTCCCCTGGCTTCACACTATCATAGTGATCCAACCCTGCAGTCACCGTACGGATAGTTTGCTGTAGCTCTGAGAGAATCCAGCGGTCTAATTCGCCGCGCTCTGCCACTGGTAGCATATGCTGTGTTGGATCGAACTGGTCGATATTGGCATAGGTCACGAAGAACCAGTAGACGTTCCAGATTTTGTCCAGCGTCTTGCGCACCTGCATCCACTTCTCGCTTAGATGCACGGGCCGCTCACTTTGCTGAGCGTCCTCCATATCCTGCTGGGTCGGGATGCGTGGAAAGTTGAGGTTCTGCTCAGGATTATGATTCATATACAGCCAGCGCATCGAGTCAGCACCAACCCGCTCAGCGGCATCGTCAAACACGACAAGATTATTCTTCGACTTATGCATGGGTGTTCC
>JAFATZ010000150.1 GCA_019243675.1 Ktedonobacteraceae bacterium
AATGCCGATATGGATAGAGAAGATAGCCTTCGTAAAGCACGGCATTGGCGATTTCTTTCACATGCTCCATTATCATGAGTGCGCCTCCTCGCCACTTCCCTGCAAGAGACGACCAATAACTTGCTCCCAGGTGGGCAGACTATTTGTGGCTTTATAGCGGTACAGTTGGTCAAAAACATCTTTGTGTAAGCGAATCCAGGCACTGTTAGGATAGTAATACTCTATCATCTCGCGCCAGAGTGCGACTGGTAGGCGGTAGACTGCCTCTTTCGACCAGGATATTTGCGAAACCTGTAAATTCCCGGTCTCACCCTTGTAGAAGATAGTTCCGCTGAACAGCAGCGTGAGTGGAATCTCACCTTCCCCTAGAGCATCAAAGTACTTCGTACCGCCTACCTCAAAGTCGTAGGTACACGTGATAGGCATATCAACAGTGATGCTCCCAGAGAACTGTGGCACCATGACATTGGCATGTGTCCAGAGCAAAGGACGTAGCGTTTCACCCCAGCGCTGTGGTGCGCCAAATAACTCTAACAGTCGAGCCTGTTCTTCGGGAGTATAGCGCCGACGTGTGACATTGATTTGTATTTGGCAGTGCAGGACGACACTATGAACCTGCTCTTGCGCGATAGTATTGTCGATGCGCAGTTTGAAGATGATTGTCGGGACAGCAGCATAGCGCGGAGCCTCGACACCGACTACCTCAAAGTTCAGGTCTGGCATCAGCGTCCCCTCCCACAGGTCGGGATTTCGCCCGTATGTCGGCAAAGAAATCCTTGATTCCTTTCCAGACTTCCTCACCGCCACCCAAGCCCTTCCAAGAGAGGCGAATCAGGCCGACGAGTTGATAGCAAGCATCAATCGGAACAATGAAGTACTCACGATCTGTGCGCACACGATTGATGAGTAGCGCCTCAACGTCTGGCTCCAGTTCATTTAAAACAGGATTGTTACGAACAAGGACTTCCCAACTCTGCAAATCGAGCGAAGATTCGGTAGCCCCCGCTGGGCTGGGATAGAAGGCTATAACACGTTTAGCGGGTGTACTGTGAAAGATATACACCATGTTCACCGGGATCATCAGCTCATCCCACTGCTCATCGGTCATCTGAAAATCCGGCAATACCAGATAGCGCCTAGGTATAGCACGATACTTTCCCCCACCCGATCCTGGGTAACCAAAGAGCAGCGAGCATGCATCACATGTGCATAATATTCTACGCGTGTTGAGTTCCAGCAGATGGCGATGATCCGGTGCAAGGGGTTCACTGCACATTTCGCAGTGCTCCAAAGCAGGCGATGTTTGCCGTTCTCGCGTGAAGCGGCGTAGTCCTGGTAATGGCAGTCCGTCTCCTGCTGCGGCTGAACCATCAGCTTGACCATTGGTACCTGACATCACTACTTATTACCTCATCTAGTAGGAGCCGACATGGCCTCCTGAGATTGATCGTCTTGTGTCTTGTCTGAGAGAGCTACTTTGACCTGACCGTTCTCCACTAGCAATGGAACCGGTTCGAGGTACACGTTAGGAGCATCCAAACATCTTCCTGCGCGACAGACATCGTACTGCCGTCCGCACGAGGAACAGATAAGGGTTGTTTTATCTAGTTTAGCACTACTGAGAGATTCATGACAACTTGTGCAACGATTGTGATAAGCATAGTACGTATCTACAATCCAACAAAAAAGCAGGGACTTGCCCTGTATGGAGAGTGTCTGGATCGGCTGGTTTTGCGACCCCCCCCTAGCACCAAGTTCCTTCACGATGGTCCATGCGCTATCTCGCTGCGTTGAAGGTATACTGTCCTTTTGCCGACGTGAGGGGACGAACGAAACTGGTATAGCGGGAGGCTTCGGCTCGGTTACGCCTTCCACCTCAAGTCTTTCCAGGTCTGGAGCTGCTTTGTGGATGGCCTCTTCAATCGCTAATTTGAGTGTCATAGCCGAGGAAGGACAACCGTGGCAACTGCCTTGCAGACGTAAATAGGCCACACCATCTTCGACTCTGAGTAATTCAACATTACCACCGTGCGACTTGAGATAAGGACGTACCTCATCCAGCGCCTGAGTGAGCCGCGTCTCAATATCTATCGGATGCAGCCCGTGAAGTAAAAATAAGGATGCCAGCAGATCATCGCTCGCAAAAGACGCGATCAATGCATGGCCTACGTCTCCCTTCTCCTCAGTTATCTCCAGTACACGCGCTAGCCCTTCGCCATACATGTCCAACAATGCCTGGAGAAGCTCTTCAGTTGCTTCGCGTGCATGCGGATCAGGGAAGTTTGCAACCTCTTGGATCAGTGACTCAATACGCTCCGCACGGCGTTGGTGCTCCTGCACATCTTGTTGCATTATGCATCCTCTTCTTTCCCAATTAAGACTATGGGCTGTCCGATGTTTGTAAAATGGGGCATAATAAGGGCTTACGGGATGGAGAGACCGCATAATGAGTCTCTCCATCCCATAGGCTAACACCCTTTATGAGGGTAGTACCTCTAGAGGGTCCGGCCAAATGTTGGCGAATGCACTACGTTCAGTTCTTTTCCATTACCCAGGTACATGTGAACACCACATGGCAGACAAGGGTCGAAGCTGCGCACAGCGCGCATGATGTCGATGCCCTTGAACTTGTCTGGCCCGTTCTCTTCGAAGATAGGTGTGTTCTGCACAGAATCCTCGTAAGGACCAGGGGTGCCATAGATGTCTCGCACGCTACCATTCCAGGGGGTAGGAGGATACGGATGATAGTTGGCAATCTTGCCGTTCTCAATCACCAGGTGATGGGAAAGCACGCCACGCACGGCCTCGTGGAAGCCGCAACCGATGGAGTCCTTCGGCACGGTGAAATCGGTCCAGGTCTTGGTACGACCAGCGTGAATCTCAGCAAGCGCCTTATCTATGCAGTGTAATGCGACAGCAGCAGAGTAGGCCTGGAAGTATGTGCGAGCACGGTTACGCTCGATAGCGTTGCTCCACTTGGGAACCTTCCACTCAAACTCTACCTCTGGCTTCGTAGCAGTCTTGGGCAGGCGAATCTTGACACTGTTACCAGTAGCCTTGATATAGCCACCTAGGTCCACATATCCAGCCAAAGCGGTTGTCATCATACGAGCGAAAGCACCACCACCAGTATCGAGGGCCAAATGCTCGCCAGTGCGATCATCAAGCCAGCGTGGCGACATTGTCCAGCTATAAGCACCCTTGAAGTCGCGCTTCTGGGGCTTGGGGATTGTGGTCTGGTTCCAGGGGTGATGCTTATCAACTGGGTTGCCCAGCGGGTCGCGATCAACGAACGTTCTCTCGTTCTGCCAATCGTCGTAGTAGGAACTACCAAGCAGAATACGCAGATGCAGGTTGATATCGACGAGCTTTGTCGTTACCAACTGGTTGTCTACAATGACACCGGGTGTAACGAACATAGCATCGCCCCACTTGTCCATAGTGCGATACTGGTAGTCACACACATCGGGGTCTTGATACGAGCCCCAGCAACCGAGCAAGGTGCGGCGATAGCCAACCATCTCATAGCCGGGCATTGCCTGATAGAAGAAGTCGAACAGGTCATCGTGCAACGGGATCTGCTTCTTCATGAACTCGCAGTATCTCATCAGACGAACCAGATAGTCCGTGAAGAGCTGGACGGTAGCAACCGTACCAACGCCGCCGGGATAGAGGGTCGAGGGATGGACGTGGCGTCCTTCCATCAAGCAGAACTTCTCACGGGTATAGCGGCTTACCTGCAGACCTTCGAGGTAAAGCTCTCCGGTGAAGATGTTAAACCCACGCATGATATCGCCAATGGTGCGATAGCCATGATCTGCGGCGTGTGGAGCTGGGGTTCTGTTTGCCAGATCAAGCACACCCGGGTTTGTCTCTTTGACCATCTGCTCGCAGTAGTCGACGGCAACCAGGTTTTCCTGGAAGATATTGTGGTCGAACATGTACTCTGCTGCTTCACCAAGGTTGAGAATCCACTCGCCTATTGCGGGTGGCTTGATGCCATAGGCCATGTTCTGCGTATAGACCGAACAAGTTGCATGGTTGTCACCGCAAATACCACAGATGCGGCTGGTAATAAAGTGCGCATCGCGTGGGTCTTTGCCTTGCATGAACAAGCTATAGCCACGGAAGATTGATGAAGTGCTATGACACTCCAGCACCTTGCGGTTTGCAAAGTCAATCTTGGTATAGATGCCCAAGCTACCAACAATACGCGTCACTGGATCCCACGACATATCTACAACTTGTGGTGCCCGGGTTGGAGCCGCTTCGCGTCTCACTTGCGTTGCCATAATACTATCTCCTTAGAATGATAGAGTCACTGTACACTGATCTCGTCTTGTCGTGATTACCATCTTCCACGATAGCCTGTCGTTAACTCTCTGCCCTTACGCCGCCATGCTGGCTCCTTGTTGGCAGTGTGTTGCGTTATCTTGCGTAGAGGGCTAATGATCCCACCGTAGATACCAATGATGCTTGATGACATCTTACTACCGGGAGGTGGGTCCATAAATGGCATAAATTTGTCTGGGAAGCCTGGCATGGTACAACCAATGCAGATACCACCAACATTGGGACAACCGCCGATGCCAGCCATCCAACCTCGCTTAGGAACGTTGCAGTTCACTACTGGTCCCCAGCAACCTAGCTTCACAAGGCACTTTGGTGATCCGTACTCAGTAGCGAAATCACCTATCTCATAGTAGCCAGCGCGGTCGCAACCTTCATGGACAGTCTTGCCAAAGAGCCAGGTTGGTCGATGAGCCTCGTCCAGCGGAATCATCGGAGCCATGCCTGCCACTTGGTAGAGCAGATAAAGGACAGTCTCCATGAAGTTGTCTGGCTGCACTGGGCAACCAGGAACACAGATAATTGGAAGGCCCGCCGGGGTTTTCCAATTCCAGCCCAGGTAGTCAAGCAAGCCCATAGCACCTGTGGGGTTGCCCTGCATAGCGTGAATGCCACCATACGTGGCGCAGGTACCAATAGCTATTACTGCCAGAGCTTTAGGAGCTAGTCGGTCGACCCACTCAGCAGTCGTAATAGGCTGACCAGTTGCAGCGTCAGTGCCTAGGGCTGCCCAGTAGCCTTCGCTCTTGATCTTCTCGTTGGGGATTGATCCTTCGACTACGAGGACAAAGGGATCAAGTTCACCGCGCTCAGCTTTATCGTACCATTGCATAAAGCTGTCATTGTCACCACCAAGTTCATAGGCGAGCACTTGGTTGTGTAGGTGAACTGTAGGAAGCCCAGGTATGGCTCCAAGTAAGACATCTTCGATGCTGGGTTGACTAGCTGCGGTGATCGAGACTGAATCTCCGTCACAACTTAATCCAGCCGTGATCCACAGGACGTGGACGTCTGCCATAATGTCCCTCCTCGAGCGATACTCGCTCGTGCATGCTAAAAAGCCGCATTATCGTGACTGCAATTTTAACAATTGCTCACTAGAGGCTACACTAAATAAACAACAATCAAAATGGGCACAAAAAACGGAAGGCAACAGCCGCCTCGCAAGGACTGTAAATTACTACTCGGGGGTGCGAACTGGAGTAGAAGACGAAATCCCTCTTCATTGTATCTACCAATGACCAATGTTGGTTAAGGTCGTCCGTATTACCCAAGAACTTTGATGCACCCTTGCATTGTATACGAACCACTACAAAGAGATTGGCCAGGAAACGCCACCTGGCATAGATAGGATGAGGTTTGTCAAATCTGTCTCCGATCTGACACTGAACATTTATCTGCGGGAGGGGATTAGCGCAGATATGGTGGTGATACTTTCTAGGGCTAAAGCCACAGAACTTCTGCGGGCTTTCACCGCAGCATTGTCACCTCAATACGGTAAGTTGTACTGTGCTTTCCGCTGTAGCACAATCCATCTCACCTACCCTACTAGTATAACACAGGGTGCCACGTTTAGCAAGCCTCTAGGGGGCTGTTTCAGAACATGTGAGGACATAAAGTAATTTTATGTTACGAACTAAAGCTTGCTCAAAACCCGCCTCCCCAGATGCAGTGGCTCTGCAATTCTCATTGCAATCCCACGCCGCCCCAATTTTTAAGAGAGGGTGTTGCCCAAGGCGGATGCCCTGGCCAACACCCTCTCCCTACCTGGTGGGGGCGGCAGCTGCTCAATGGTTCTGGGCAGAATTGCAGAGCCACTGTATCCAGATGATTCAAAGCTACAATGCTTTACGGCTGGTTTTGCAGGATAGATCAGTTCGTCTGCTGTGAAATGGACCAGGGCTTATTAATAAGCATAGCAACAATGTTCCGTACAGCATCCTTGAGCACAGCAAAAAATCCTTGTTGTATTAGAGCGTTCTTCGGTTCTTTCACTGGGCTATAGACTAATTTGGGTCCACTACGCATATCTATTGCATAAATGCTAGATTCATCCACATTTGGCATATTTCCAAAAGCGATGTCTCTATCGGCTGGCAACTTCACTCTCAATTCTTCACGTTGGTAGCGCTGGAAGCCTATAAGGCGACGCTGCGAAAGGCTACTATGGCCGTTACTGGCAGTCGCAACGAACTCCTGTTCACCAAATTGCTTGCTGAAAACATAGTCTCTTTCAATATTTGTAATGAATTCATTCTCTGCTGGCTCAAGGTATTCCGTCTTTTTTTCAATTGTCTTGCCCTGTACTGCTATCAAGGTATATAAATCGTGACCCACTAATGAGGCGACGGCTGAGACATCTTCTAAGGTAAAGACTGCATTCACATCAACTTCTGCTAGAAAATGCATGAGGTTTTGTAACGAACGCGCATATTCTTCTTTACTTATCACCTCGACCTCCCAAGGCCAAAGCGAATTTTTGCTATATTCTTCTGCTTGCAGGTTCCAAATGGACATGTGTATTTCCCTTTCGTCTGTCCCTTCTCTTATATATATATGATATATATGTAGATGCACATGCGATCACTGCTAAAGTTTTCATAGCTGCATACAAAACTTTCTGTACTATTTAAACGTGAGGAGGGGGCATTTTCATGGGATGCGTTCTGCTACACCTGTCCTAGTTGGTTGACAGATAAGCTATTCCTGCATACAATACAAGCAAGAGGGTGCGTCGAAACCGTAATCTCCCCGGCGCTGGGCTAGCCGCTGAGCGGATACAGAAAAAGATTTTTCCATGCTAGGTTTCCTTCCTAACGCCAACTAGTCCCTCTTGTCTCAGTTGCCATTGCCTCTTGAGGTAGCGTGTGAAGGACTTCATTTGAGCCTGCCCACGCGCCAGATAGCCTGCCTTGAGAAAGTCAGGGATTTCT
>JAFATZ010000269.1 GCA_019243675.1 Ktedonobacteraceae bacterium
GATTGCCTCACGCGAACTACAGATCGTGCTGACGAACCGCAATCACGGAGCAGAAAAGGTACCGCTGGCAGGTATACCATTACATGCGCTGGACAACTACGTCGGTAAGCTAGTCAATCGTGGCTACAAGGTAGCCATCTGTGAACAAGTAGGCATTGTCGCCAAAGGCAAGGATCCGGTGGAGCGTGCAGTAACGCGTATTTTGACGGCTGGTACCCTTTCGGAACCGAATCTGCTGCCCATGAAGCAGAATAATTACCTGGTTGCCATTGCTCCTGGGCGTGCGCATACTGGACTGGCTGCCGTTGACGTGAGCACTGGCGAGTTTGTGGTCACGTGGTTTACGCCCGACGAACTTCCTGACGCCTTGGAGGCTGAGCTACAGCGTCTCGGTCCCGTTGAGTGCTTGCTTGTCGAAGGGACGCGCCAAGATGCCTATCAGTTGCCCTCAAAGACAATCACGCTGACACACTGCCCTCCTCATTTCTTTGAGCACGAGGCTGCACAGTCACGTTTATGCAGGCACTTTGCAGTACAAGCCCTTGATGCATACGGCTGCGCGCACATTGCCCAAGCGGTCTCGGCGGCGGGAGCCATTGTCGCCTATCTCGCAAAGATGAACAGTGCGTTGCTCTCGCTGCTGACCCGCTTGCGTTCCTATCGTACAACAAGCTATATGGTGTTGGATGCCCATACCCAGCGCAACCTCGACCTGTTGCAGGGTTCGCGCAATGGCTCCGTACAGGCAAGCTTGCTCAATGTGCTTGACAGGACTATTACTCCAATGGGTGCGCGACACCTGCGCAAAACTCTTACCCAGCCTTTACTCGATCTAAGCCTGCTCGAAGCGCGCTTGGCCAGTATAGAGGAACTGTACGAAAGTCCGGCACTGCGTAGTCGTTTTACCATGTACTTGCAGGGGTTGGGCGATCTGGAACGTATCGCAGGCCGAGTGCGCCAGGGGACGGCGGTGCGCAATGAAGTGCTAGGGCTGTGCCAGTATCTCAAAGTCATTCCATACTTGCGTGAGGTAGTGCTGGGTTGCGATGCGTCCCTGCTGCAAAACATTGCCGACGAACTTGACACGTGCCCCAGCGTGATCGACTTGATTGAGCGTGCCCTCGTGCGTCCAGACGACGAGGATGAGGGCGACGACAAACGCCTGATCCGCTCTGGCTTTCATGTGGAGCTGGACGAGCTGTTTGCTTCAATTCGGGACTCGCGGCGTTGGATGGTAACCTTAGAGGCACGCGAACGTAAGCGAACAGAGATTAAGTCGCTCAGAGTCAGTTTCAACAAAGTCTTCGGCTATTATATTGAAGTGAGCCACGCTAATCTTGAGCGTGTTCCCGCCGACTACATGCGTAAGCAAACGCTAGTGAATGCCGAACGCTTTATCACACCAGAACTCAAAGAGCACGAGGCGCGCATTCTCAGTGCGGAAGAGCGCATTGAAGAGATGGAGCGCAGTATCTACGCCGATCTGTTGCGCCAACTCGCTATCTTCTATGACGAATTGATGTCTACTGCTATCGCTGTTGCCAAAGTGGATGTGCTGTTGAGCCTGGCAGAGGCAGCGGCGCGCCAGGGCTACGTGCGACCCGTACTGGAGCATGGTTATGGCCTAGAGATCGTGGCAGGGCGGCATCCCGTCGTCGAGCACGCACTTGACGGCGATATGTTCATTCCCAACGATACACAGCTTGAGGCAGACGAAGGAGCGCGTATCCTCTTGCTCACAGGTCCAAACATGGCGGGCAAGTCAACCTATCTGCGCCAGGTAGCGCTGATAACGCTGATGGCGCAGATTGGCAGTTTCGTGCCAGCCCGCAGTGCCCGTATTGGGCTGGTCGATCGCATCTTCACCCGCGTAGGTGCCGAAGACGATATTGCCTCGGGCAAGAGCACTTTTATGCTAGAGATGGAAGAGACGGCAGCCATCCTGCACCACGCTACCAAACATAGTCTCATCATCCTGGACGAGATCGGTCGTGGCACGAGCACCTATGATGGCCTAGCAATTGCTAGAGCTGTCGTCGAGCACCTGCATAATGAAACACAGGCGCGTACGTTGTTCGCAACGCACTATCACGAGTTAGCCTCTATGGCCAACGAACTGGCGCATATAGGCGTCTATACTATGGCTATTAATGACGATGAGCCGGAGAACATTGTCTTCCTGCACCGTGTCTTCCGTGGCTGTACCGGACGGAGTTATGGTGTGCATGTGGCCAAATTAGCAGGTATGCCTATAAGCATCGTCAAACGTGCTGAAACGGTGTTGAAACAACTAGAAGCCGCCAAAGAGCATGCTTTACCGCTTGTGGCAGAAGCAAATGGAATATATAATGGAGCGCAACAGCTTGAGCCTACCTCCCTGGCAAACTACGAGTGGCAGAGCGAGGAAGCGCGCATCGCTGCATCGGCGTTGGAGCAATCCAACGGGACTGCGCCCAATATAGATGCTATTAATCTGTGTGCTATCACTCCTTTGGATGCGTTGAACCTATTATTTTTGCTGCAAAAGAAGAAAAGTAACGTGCATAGATGAGCCAGCCATATAGCCCCTACGGTTCGCGTAACTTAGACAATTCACACGACACTCAAAATTCTGCTGTGATGCAGCCACAACGGACGCCTCTTATTACATTACCGCCAGAGGTGGCGGAGCGCATCGCCGCTGGCGAGGTCATAGAGCGCCCCGTCTCTGTGGTCAAAGAACTCGTCGAGAATGCGCTCGATGCGCAGGCACACGAGCTACGTGTCGAGGTGCGCGACGGCGGGTTACACCTGTTGCGCGTGAGCGACGATGGCTATGGCATTCCCGAAGACGAGCTAGAGCACGTCTCCCTGCGCCATACTACCAGCAAAATTCGCACTGTCGAAGATCTGAACCACCTGCACACTCTAGGTTTTCGTGGCGAAGCGCTGGCAAGTATTGCCACTGTATCCGAACTTACCCTCCTCAGCCGCCCCATCGAGAGTGAAGCTGTAGGTGAAGAGCAGGCTGGCTTGTTGCTGACGTTGCGTGGCGGCGAAGTGACGCAGAGAGGAAGGCGCGCACGACTACATGGCACCACTGTCACGGTACGCGATTTGTTCTACAATGTGCCAGCGCGCCGAAAGTTTATCAGTCGAGCACGCACGGAGAATAAGCACATTGAGCACCTGCTCGAACGTTACGCCGTCGCATACCCCGCTGTGCGCTTCAACTTGACCATTGATGAACGCATTGCCCTACAGACAAGTGGTACGGGTGATCTGACGACTACACTGGCTGAACTCTATCACCTCCCCTTGAGCGAGCTGCTGTATCCTATCAATGTAAGCACACACGAGTACTACAAGCTGCATGGGTATGCGGGCAATCGCGTACTCGCGCAGAACAGTCGGCGCTATGTGATGCTCTTTGTCAATGGGCGTTGGGTACAAGCGCGACCGCTGCAAGAAGCGCTTGAAGAGGGCTATCGTAGTCTCTTGCCCAAAGGTATGCATCCGCTGCTAGTGCTCCATGTTGATCTACCGTCTGACCAAGTGGATGTCAAT
>JAFATZ010000291.1 GCA_019243675.1 Ktedonobacteraceae bacterium
TGCCGCTGAGAATCCCTCGCTGCGTATCTATTGGGTTGATCCTGGTGATATGCGTACACAGATGCACCAGGAAGCGTTTCCCGGTGAAGATATCAGCGATCGACCACTGCCCGAAGTAAGCGTGCCTGGGCTACTTCAACTGATTACGGGAACACTTCCAAGTGGCCGCTATGCCGCCCGCACACTTGCATAGAAAGCAGGACACCGATGAATGGCTACCGATCAAGACCTGTACAACCCATCCTTGTGACCTTGCCTGGCACCGATGCTATGAACTTTGTCTTACCGCCGGAGCTTGAAGCTAGTATGCCTCCCGAGGCCCGCGAGCTGGCACGCGATGAGGTGCGACTGATGGTTTCGTACCGCTCAAACGACCATGTAGTGCATAGTCAGTTTCGTGCTCTTGGAGACTTTCTGACTGCTGGTGATCTACTGGTAATCAATACGAGCGGGACAATGAATGCAGCCCTCAATGCTGTCCGTTCAGACGGTACAGCACTTGAATTGCACCTTTCCACGCACCTGTCAACAGGTATGTGGGTAGTTGAGGTGCGTAAGGAAAGTGGAAAAACGACTGCTCCCTTTTATGAGGTTGATGCAGGGGAAACGCTGCATCTTGCAGGAGGTGCGCAAGTCATACTGCACGAGCCGTATGCTGGCAAGAATGCTATACCTTCGGAAGGCCCTCATCGGCTCTGGCTTGCCACACTGCATCTTGCAGGCTCGTGGCAAGAGTATCTGGGGCGCTACGGATTTCCCATCCGCTACGGTTATGTGCAGCAGGCATGGCCGACAGAGTATTATCAAACGGTCTACGCGACAGAGATAGGCAGTGCCGAAATGCCTTCTGCGGGACGTGCTTTCACTGCCGAACTGATTACGAGCCTCGTTGCCCACGGTATACAAATTGCCCCTTTGATCTTGCACACAGGCGTAGCTAGTCTGGAAGCCCACGAGTTTCCCTACGAGGAATATTACCGTGTGCCCGCCGAAACGGCTCGCATGGTGAATGCAGCGCGAGCTGGGCACAAGCGTGTTGTGGCAGTCGGTACTACCGTCGTACGCGCACTAGAAACCGTGGCCAGCGAGGATGGAACCATGCATGGCGGGGAGGGCTGGACAGCCCTCATCGTGACACCTGAACGAGGCATACATGCTGTAAACGCCCTGCTCACGGGTTTCCATGAGCCGCATGCAACGCACCTGCTTATGCTGCAGGCTCTTGCCAGACTCGAACATCTCAAGATAGCCTATAACGAAGCTTTGCGTGAAGGCTACTTGTGGCACGAGTTTGGTGACTTACACCTGATTTTGCCGTGAAGAAACCTATTACAGGCTGTCAATCTTCCAATTTCCGCTACTCTGCTCTCTTCATCAGCTTGTATGGGCTTCTTCCTGCGTCTCCTCCCTTATGGATTCCATGAAGAGCTTTCCGTCTTGCGCATCGATCTCAATCGTATCGCCATCTCTAACTGTTCCTTCAAGGATGGCGCGCGCAATACGGTTCTCTACCTCTCGCTGAATGACGCGCTTGAGTGGACGTGCTCCAAACTGGGGGTCATAACCCAACTCTGCTAGCACATCTCTTGCGCTGTCAGTGAGATGGAGTGTAATATGGCGCTCGGCAAGGCGCGGTCGCAGGCGATTGATCTGGATATCCACGATGTCCTTCATCTGCTTACGGGTGATTTGGTGGAAGACAATGATCTCATCGATGCGATTGATGAACTCGGGACGGAAGCCCTCTTCCCGCAAGCGCTGACGGACCTGACGCTGCACCTCGTCTTCATCTAGGCCATCAAACTCGTGCAGCCAGCGTGTACCTACGTTACTAGTCATAATGATGACGGTATTCTTGAAATCAACCGTACGCCCTTGCCCATCTGTCAGGCGACCATCGTCCAAGAGCTGTAGCAACACGTTGAATACTTCGGGCGCAGCTTTTTCGATTTCGTCAAGTAGGATGACACTGTAGGGATGACGGCGTACGGCTTCGGTGAGCTGGCCTCCCTCTTCATAGCCCACATAGCCAGGAGGAGCACCGATTAAGCGCGAGACGCTGTGCTTCTCCATGTACTCGGACATGTCGATACGAATGAGGGCATGCTCATCGTCAAACAGGAATGCTGCCAGTGCCCGTGCCAGTTCGGTCTTGCCGACGCCAGTTGGTCCTAGGAAAAGGAAGCTGGCCAAGGGACGATTCGGATCTTGCAGACCTGCACGGGCGCGACGGATGGCGTCTGAGACCGCTTGTAGTGCCTGCTCTTGCCCCACAACACGCTCGCGCAGGCGATCCTCCATCGTGATCAGCTTTTCCACTTCGCCCTGCATCAGCTTGGAGACAGGGATACGCGTCCACTTGGAGACAATCTCGGCAATGTCCTCGGCATCGACCTCTTCTTTGAGCATGCGTGCTCCCTGACCCTGGATGCTGGTCAGTTTCGCTTCCATCTCGTGCAGTTGTTGCTCCAGCCGTGGAATGGTGCCATGTCGCAGCTCTGCCGCTTTGCCAAAGTCATACTCGCGCTCGGCTTTCTCCAGAGCAACTTGTGCCTGCTCTAGTTCTTTCTTCAGACGGCGAATGGCCTCAACCGGCTCGCGTTCACTCTCCAGTGAGAGCCTCAATGCATGTAATTGCTCACTGAGGTTGGCAATCTCTTGCTCAACTTTGGTCAGCCGCTCGCGACTGGCAGGGTCAGTTTCTTTGCGTAATGCCTCCTGCTCAATCTGCAACTGCCGGATGCGACGGTCCAGTGTGTCAAGTTCGGACGGAGTACTGTCTAATTCCACCCGCAGGTGGCTAGCCGCCTCATCAACCAAGTCAATCGCCTTGTCAGGTAAGAAACGATCCGTGATATAGCGGTTGGAGAGAACGGCCGCAGCAACCAGTGCGCTATCTTGGATGCGCACGCCATGATGGACCTCGTAGCGCTGCTTAAGGCCGCGCAGGATGCTAATCGTGTCTTCAACTGAGGGCTGCTCGACTAGGATGGGCTGGAAACGACGCTCCAGGGCTGCATCTTTCTCGATATGCTTGCGGTACTCATCCAGGGTGGTGGCACCGATGCAATGCAATTCGCCACGAGCCAGCATGGGCTTGAGCATGTTGGAGGCATCCATTGCGCCTTCGGCAGCGCCCGCCCCTACCAGGGTATGCAGCTCGTCGATAAAGAGGATAATCCGTCCCTCCGAAGTTGTCACTTCCTTGAGCACGGCCTTCAAACGGTCCTCAAACTCCCCGCGATACTTCGCTCCTGCAACTAGTGCCCCCAAGTCGAGCGTGACCACTTGCTTGTCGGCCAAGCTCTTGGGCACATCTCCGCGCACAATGCGCTGCGCCAATCCTTCGACAATAGCAGTTTTCCCGACACCTGGGTCACCAATTAGCACCGGGTTATTCTTTGTGCGCCGAGAGAGCACCTGGATCACACGGCGAATCTCCTCGTCGCGCCCGATGACTGGATCAAGTTTGCCCTGCGCTGCTAGTTGGGTGAGGTTGCGACCATATTTCTCCAGTGCCTGATATTTTCCTTCAGGATTCTGGTCGGTCACTCGTTGTGAACCACGTATGGATGTGAGTGCCTGGAGCACCTTGTCTCGTGTCAGTCCTGCCGCTTCCAGCACACGCAGCGTTGCAGCACCACCAGCATCAAATATAGCGAGTAACAAGTGCTCAACGCTGAGATATTCATCATGAAAGGTACTCATCTCCTGCCTAGCCTTCTCCAGGACAGTACGCAAGCGTGGCGAAATACCAGGCTCACTTCCACCATAGACCTGCGCCATACCCTCAAGATCATTCTTGACCATGCGTTGTGCTGCTAGCAGGTTGCCACCTACCTTGGCAATGATCTGCTGTACCACGCCACCTTCCTGGTCGAGAAGGGCAGCAAGCAGGTGCTCCACCTCAATCTGACTATGATTGTGCTCTCTGGCTAGCTCTGCTGCGGCACTAATGGCCTCTCGCGCTTTCTCCGTAAACTGCTCTATTTGCATCACTGCTGCTCCTTTTGTCTAGATGCGTCGTTGCTTGCCTTCTCTTGCTGCATCGGTGCAGCCATCCCTTTATACGCTGCCAATTCCCCCTGGAGTGCCTCTACGCGAGCAGCAAGACGCATAATGATCTCGATGCCTTCCAGATTGACGCCCATATCCTCGTACAAGCGACGTACTCGGCGCAACTGGGCGAGGTCCTCATCGCTATAGCGTCGCTCTTCGCTAGCTACATTGATGCCGCCAACGACCCCTACATCACACAGGTGACGGACTACCTGCACCTCCAAGCGGCTGTACTCTACAATCTCCTGCTCACTATAGTAGGAGGTTACACGAATCTTTTGTACCCTGAGAGGTCTCTGCTGTTCAGTCATGCTTGCCTCCAGTTCCTGCGGGGGTCGTTGGGTCTGTGTAGCCAATGGAGCGAGCAAAGGACTCGAAGAGCCGTCGTTGCTCATCGGTGAGATGGGAGGGCAAGACCACCCTGACTTGCGCATAGAGATCGCCGCGCTTGTCTGTTTGCCCTATCTGTTGTGGCATCCCCTGTCCTCGCAAACGGAATGATCTGCCGTTGTCGGTTCCCGCTGGAATACGTAGCAGCAGGCGGCGGTCATCTGGGGTCACAATGTGGACCTCGCCGCCAAGCATAGCAACTGCTAGCGGCACATCCACAGGAGTACGCAGTGTCGTGCCCTCACGCGTGAAGCGAGGATCAGGCATCATGTGGACACGGAAGTACAGGTCACCCCGTTCCGCTGTGCCTTGTGTGCCTTGTCCAGCAAGACGGATGCGCGATCCCTCGTTGACCCCTGGCGGAATCTTGATCTCTAACCTGCGTGTCTTGCCATCAGACTCTGTCAACTCGAATGTGCGCGTTGTCCCTTGATATGCATCGGCCAGGGTCACCTCGACTTCTGACTCAACATCCTCCCCACGGGTGGCCTGCCGCTGACGGCCTCCGGCAGTACGACTGCGAGAGCGCCTCTCGTTATCAGAAGAGAAGCCCGAACGGAAGTAGGTGTCAAAGAAATCGGAAAAAGGCGACTGCCCACCGAAGAGGTCTTCCAGGTCCTCTTCGTTGACTGTGTAATACTGATAGTTTCCACCTCTAAAATCACCGGATGCACCCGCTGCACCTGCTGCTTGTCCAGCCTCACTAGGCCAGTGACCATAGCGCTGGTAATAGCTGCTCATCTCATCGTACTTTTTACGTTTCTCAGGATCGGAGAGCACCTCATTGGCTTCATTGATCTCTTTGAATTTCTCCTCCGCCGCCTTGTCACCGGGATTGACATCGGGATGATACTTGCGCGCCAGCTTACGATACGCTTGTCGAATCGCCTTCTCGTCGGCATCCTTGCTCACCCCAAGGATGCTGTAATAATCCTTATAGTCAGTCGCCATTGTCCATCTCCCTGAGAGTGCTGCTCCATGCTCATCTCCGGCTGTGCGTCACAGTTGTGCATGGCTAAGGCAGAATTGCTGCCACTAGTATACACGCTTAGCACGTATAATAGTGGCAGTCCTTACGGCTACCATGCTCTCTTACAGTCGCTATACTCAATAGAACAACGGGACGCGCCCCCATGAGCCTTGGTGTCTAGACTTCGCGGTACTCCCCCTCGACGCTGCCAGGCTCACCACTGGATGTCGTATCACCTGTGGTTGTTCCAGGCTGATTGTAGACCTCTTGGCCAATGCGCTGCATTGTGCGCTCTAGGTCATCAGCAGCACTACGCACACGCGTGAAATCACTGCCTGCAAGCGCGTCGCGTACGGCCTTGATCTTGTCCTCGACTTCACTGCGCAAGCTCACCGAGATCCTTTCACCGACATCCCGTAGCGTCCGCTCCGCCTGATAAGCCAAGCTATCCGCACGGTTACGCGTCTCAATTTCTTCCTTGCGCTCGCGGTCCTCCTGCGCATGGAGTTCGGCTTCGCGTACCATACGCTCGACTTCGCCCTTGGATAAGCCACTGGAGGCCGTAATCGTAATCTTTTGCTCACGGCCAGTCGCCTTATCACGCGCCGTCACGTTGAGGATACCATTGGCATCGATGTCGAAGGTCACTTCAACCTGGGGAATTCCGCGTGGAGCGGGAGCAATGCCCTCTAGACGGAAGTGCCCCAAGCTCTTGTTGTCGCGTGCAAGCTCACGTTCCCCCTGCAGCACGTGAATCTCGACAGCAGGTTGGTTATCTTCTGCCGTACTGAAGGTCTCACTCTTGCGTGTTGGGATAGTTGTGTTGCGCTCAATCAGCTTAGTCATCACACCACCCAACGTCTCGACTCCAAGTGAGAGCGGTGTGACATCGAGCAGGAGCACATTCTTGACATCACCCTTAAGCACCCCCGCCTGGATGGCCGCGCCGATCGCTACCACCTCGTCAGGATTAACCCCCTTGTGCGGCTCTTTGCCGAACATCTTGCGTACCAAATCAGTTACCGC
>JAFATZ010000295.1 GCA_019243675.1 Ktedonobacteraceae bacterium
CCACAGCCACCGAGAAGTGCTTGAATTTCTTCTCCAAGGATGACCAGAGTAGAGAAGCTACAAAAAATGATAAATTTGATTAGTAAAATGATAAGGCAACCCACTTACCAATGTACACGATTTCCGGCATAATTAGCGTAGGAGGGAGCTCATTTGGAACCCCTGTAACAAGGCAAGAACGCGATGCCGACAGCTACAAAGCGTAAGCAGAGGAGCAATGATATGCAAAAAGTAGCCCTACGTAGCAACTCGAAGGCTTCTACCTCGTACGTGCGTCATGATAACGATCATATTATGCATTTCTCACTGCAAGGTTCATTGCCAGCAGGTCATACGTTAGCACTCAACCTGACACTTTGTACACTGTCGCATATTGTCTGCCGCGAGGATCGCCCCTGGCTCGTCGGACAGCAGCAATTCACGCCGAGCGAAATGAGCGTTTTACTGCCTTTACTCGATTCTTTTCCATACTACTGTCCCTACGAAGTCATTTTTGCTAACTTCTATAACGGCAATACGCAGGAGCAGACGGTCGAGCGCTCGCGTAGGCATCTGCAGGAGGCTCTGGATACGGGCATATGGGAGCAAGAGCTGCGTCCATTACGTAACGTTCTCTCGCGCACACGTCTGAAGCTCAAGGATTTTGCTATCGACATCTCTTCGATTCTGGAGACGGGCTATATACTCAAGCTCTCATCTAAAACAAAGTCTGAGTTTTAGTGGGTTCGGTAGGGGCCCGGTTTACCGTGCCCAGGGTGGCGGGGTACCGTGCCTATTGCGGGGTACCCCGCCACCCTGGGCACAATGAATTGGGCCCCTACCGCGCTTGGATGCATAAATGAATTGGGCCTCTACCGCGCTTGGGTGTATAGTGGAGAAATACTTTATGATGATGGGACAATTAAAAACTGTGTATGCAGATCACTGGTGGGGCAGACTCACGCTGTGTGGCGCTCTACTGCTCTCTGCAATCATACTCTATCGATTGGACGATGGCTTTCCACCGTGGGCATGGCGCTTCTCATTAGAGGTATTTCCACAATTACCAAGTTTGTGGGCTGTACGTGGTTCGAACGTACTACTACCCCTAGTTGGCCTGTTGCTACTCTCATTCTTACTATTCGTACTATGGTCTACACTGTTCGTCGCCTTTGGCCGTGTCACGCTGGATTGGTGGCACTATCTTAAGGAAAAGCAGAGCTTTTCACAGGATATGAGAGAAGCGGAAGAACTGGCGCAGCAGATGGTGACTATGCAACTTCAACGCACAGCCGAAATAGAGTCTCACACCGATAGCGTTAAAACCGCAGCACAGCTACAGGGCAACAGCAGATACAATCGCTCTGTTGTAGATACTGTAGGGGCGACCCTTTGTGCTCTCCCTGTTATAGACATCGAGCAATGCGATACACTCACTGTCGGCAAAACGACTTCCGACGAAGCAGACGAACAGCAAACACTGGAGCTACAGACGGTGCAAAGAGGCGTCCTGCAACTATTAGTCGGGGTAGAGACTGATCCAGGCATTGCACGCAAAAATGCACCGAATGAAGACAGCGTACTAGCGCTAGAGGGAACACGTCCCTTTGGGGGTGAATTGCAGCCGGTGGGATTGTTCGTGGTTGCCGATGGCATGGGTGGCCATGCTCACGGGCAAGAAGCGAGCCAGTTGGCTGTGCAGGCGATACACGAAGCCATCGTACCTACTCTGCAGCGCGCAACTGAGGAAAACGAGGACCAACTTTTTGCAGAATTGTTGAAGGAGGGCGTACACCGCGCTAACCTGGCCATCTATCAGCGCAATCGAGACTCTCAGGAGCAGCAACAGGGCAAAATGGGCACGACAATCACTGCCGCTCTCGTCGTCAATACTCAAGCCTATATCGTGAATGTAGGAGATAGCCGCACTTATCGCTATCGACAGGGCGAGGGCCTCAAACAGCTTACGCACGATCATTCAGTCGTAGCCCGCCTTGTTGAGCATGGCATCATCACTTCTGACGACGTCTACACCCACCCGCAGCGCAACCAAATTTACCGCTGCCTCGGCGATCATCCATCGGTACAGGCTGACTTCTTCAAGGTCGACCTAGAAGTACATGACCTGCTTCTACTGTGCTCTGACGGTCTGTGGGAGATGGTACGAGATGCCGATATTGAAAAGATTATCACTTCCTCACACCCTCATGCCACTCAGATCAGTACGATACTCATGCAGGCAGCGCTTAATCGTGGTGGAGCTGATAATGTCAGTATCGTCGTTGTAGGCATTGAGCCTCTCGATTGATTGTTTATTGCTCGACTTTGACCCCGTGCCAGAAGGCGACGTAATCTTTTATTTGCCCGGCGGCATCCTTTGGCTCTGGATAATACCAAGCAGCATCCTTATTCTCTTTGCCATTCACTACAACTGTATAGTAGCTAGCAAGACCCTTCCACGGACAGGTCGTGTGTGTGCCGCTCTGCTTTAAGCACTCACGGTTAACGGCATCAGGCGGGAAATACTGATTCCCTTCGACGGCAATACATTTGTCGCTCTCGGCCAGAGTGGCACCATTCCAAGTTGCTTTTGCCATTCCAAAAATGCTCCTTAATGAGACGTGCAGTTCGAAACCATTCTATCTTGTATAACATGGGCAATGGTCAGTTTCATCCCACAGGGAGCATGGCTTAGAAAAACGCGCTAATTAGCGAATACACCTGACGAATGTTCTGCGGCGTACCAGTATACTCCTGCCCACCACCTGCCGTGGCAATCGCCATCAAGCCCTTTACGTCTGCGTCGTTACCGTAGGCGATGGTGAACACCTTGACGGCTTCACCCGCGTTTTTGTTTTGCTGTGCAGGGCTGATCTGCTGCACTAGTTGATTGAGAGAAAGCTTGCTAATGTTGTCCATGCCATCGGTCAGCACGATTACGGCTTTGATGTGTTTGGAAGGCATAGCGCGGAGGGCATTTATCCGTTCGGCGATAGTGTCGAAGAGGCGTGTTTGACCAACGGCAGTGATACCACTGATGGTATCGAGTACCGATTGACGCTTAGGTCCCAGTGCTGTGACGGGCGTGAGGACGTCGGCACCATAGCTGAAGACGGTGAGACCGAGACCATCACTATCACCCAATAGATTGACAAACTCTGTCAAGCCTTGCTTGGCCGCGTCGATTTTGCTAATCCCGCCAATGGTGTCATTCATGCTACCGGAACGGTCTAGGATCAGCATTACGTCCACTTTGCGTCGTTGCTGATCCCAGGACGCTTTGATGGCGCTGACCACTTGGGCCGAAGGGATCTGCAGCAGCGTTTTAGGTTGGCTGGTGTCGATGCCGTGCGCGCTGTCTAGCGGGGCCGTGAGTGGGATGCTCAGGTCGCTGGGGCGAAAGCCATATTGCATCGCCTTTTGCTGCTGCGCTTTGTCGAGCAGGAAGTTGCGCAATGCGAGCG
>JAFATZ010000300.1 GCA_019243675.1 Ktedonobacteraceae bacterium
GGGAGAGTCTTTCATGCCTTTTTCCTAAAACGAGACCAACCAAGCAAACCGACAAGCTCTGCTGCCTGTACTAACCAATGCTGGTCTAGATCACCAGGAAGACGCCTCAGCAGCAGAGAATCCGTTTGTGCAGTATTTGTTTCCTCACTAGTAGTAAGCGCCCACTGATGAGCAAGTCCTATCAAGCCACTATAGTAGAAGCAAGCTGCAAGCAACACGCGCAGGCGCTCACGCATTGGCATTTTCTCTTTTCTATTGAATTCTTAGCGAAACCAAGTAAATGCTATTTCGCAGAAGCCACCTGTTGCGAAATGCCATGTGTTACCCTGCTAGCAGCGGCCTCGACACCCAGGACGAAGCGATAGAGCAAACCAAAGCTTCTTTGTGCAGAGAAACCGAGGAAATATAGCCCCGGCACGCTACTCTCGAAACGATCATTCAAGACCGGAGACCCCATGTAGGTCTGGATTGCTGCCACGATAGAGGGATGAAGCATAGGCAGACGCTGCACATCACAAAGATAGCCTGTAGCAAGCAGCACATGGTCAGCGTGTAAGTCTTTCCCATTCGAGAGGGTCATATGCACGTCCTTGTCAACGGCCTGTACCTCTCGCACTTGTACATCGTCGTGGATGGAAACCTTACCCATGACCCGTTCTTTGAGCCACGGAGAAGCCGCCGAGATATGGCGCGTTCTGAGGTAATAGTCTTTCATCGCCTGCGGTAGCTTATGGAACAGGTAAGGCATTTTTTCTAAGAAGACGTTTGACCATCCTGTCCCCAATCCTGCTGATGGTGCTCGCAGGGTTCTGAGTAATGCAGGGACATGCGGGTTCTGGACAGCGACCCAGCGAATGGGCCGACGGATAACTAGGTCTACTCGAGCACCAGCTTCATGCATAAGCGCTGCAGTTTCAAAGGCAGTTTGTCCACCACCGATCACGACGACGCGATTGTTGGCAAAATGATCAACTGCATTATGATCCATCACGTGCGAAACGAGGTGTGCAGGTAGATGCTGCATGTACTCGTCAGGCCGATGTGCGTAGTAGGCAAGCCCCACCGCCATCACTACTGCTAGGCTATGAACCACGCGACCGTCGGCCAGAGTAATCTCGAAATGACCATCCCTGCGCTCAATACCTGTCACATAGGTCTCATCGACCGTAGGAACGACTCGCTTTTGAAACCACAGTCCATAGTCAATGAAGGTGTCCAGCCAGAACGGGTCTTGTTCAAATGGTCCTTGCTCCTGCGCATAGTGTTCGAGTCGGTAGCGTTTGTGCGGTGTGGAGAGGTTAGTTGCCCACCAATGGGAACGCATGCGCATCCCTTTGGGCATATGGTCGCGCCAAAAGCCCATTGGCTTGCCAAAGATCGCAAGCTTAAGCCCTCGTTCTTGTAAATGAGCCGCTGTTGAGAGCCCATAGGGGCCAGCTCCTACGATAACTACGTCATATTGAGGAGTGGCCACCGCGTGTTCTGATTGCTGCTTATCAACTGTCAAATGCATTGAAAATTGCTCCTTACTAGCGCGCACGTACTACTTGTCGAGCGACGGCGCTCGCTACACGTTCTCCAGTAGCCTTAGCACCTACGACGAAACGATACAATGGGCCAAAACTGCGCAATGATGTCAAACCAACGAAGTACAATCCGTGTACGCTGCTCTCAAACCAGGAACTTAATAGCGGAACATCATTATCTGTCCGTATTTCGGCTAGTAGCGATTCATGAAGCATAGGAAGACGTTTGAGATTGACCTTGTAGCCAGTGGTTAGCATAGCGTGATCGACATACAACTTTGCGCCATTTGACAGCGTTATATCTAAGCCATCGCCTGCTGCTTGCATGATTTTTACCGTCTGTCCCTCGTGCAATGTCACCTTGCCAATCACGCGCTCCCTGAGCCAATCAGATGCGGCAGCATTGTAGTGATTGCGAATATAGCGATCTTTTCTGGGCTGAGGGAAATGATAGAACAGGTAAGGAAGATACTCAAGTGCCCAGTTCTTCCAGCCTGGAGCAATGCCAGCAGTTGGCGCTTGAATCTTTTCAAGTAGGGAGCGCTGACTAGCTCTATCAGGTCCAAGCCAGTGAATAGGACGACGAGCTACCAGATGAACATGGGCACCGACTTCGTGCAATAATGCACTATACTCGACTGCGCTTTGTCCTCCCCCGATCACTACCAACTGCTTGCCTGCAAAGCTGCTGAAGTCACTATGATCGAACGAGTGGGAGACAAGATGCTCAGGCAAATGCATATACTCTTCTGGCCGATTTGCATAGTAATAAAGACCGACAGCCATAACGACCGCTAAGCTCTGTATCACGCGGCCATCTGCTAATGTTAGTACAAATTCTTGGCCTTTGTGCTCAATAGAAGATACATAGGTTTCATCTACATTCGGCACAGCATTTTTCTGGAACCACAGAGCATACTTGATAAATGTCTCAATCGGTACGGGATAGCATTTTTCGTACTCGGATTCTCTGAAAAAGCTGTCAAAGCCATACTTTTTTTGTGGATCTGAGAGATGAGTAGCCCACCAGTGAGAGCGCAGAAACATTCCCTTTGGCATATGATCGCGCCAAAGTTCCAGCGTCTTGCCAAAGACAGCCACATTTAATCCTTGTCCAAGTAGATGTGCAGCAGTAGTCAGACCGTAAGGTCCAGCACCTACTACGACCGCATCATAGTGCGTAGTAGGCACCGCGTGTTGCGACTTTGCCACATCCGATACTACATTCACGAAACTTTCCTCCTTAAACGGGATACCCTTTTTAGTATTGCCCCTCCAACCCAACTTCGCGTAAAGTCAGTTGTCGCCCTAAGAGCAGGCATAGGGTCATGAACATCAAGATAGTCATAGCCCATAGGAACGAAAAAAGAGAGGCAGAAATCCAATAGAGCCTGGCCCGGCGGCGTAACTCCAGGTCGTCGCGCTGCTGCAATGCAGCTATGGTAGTCATGATGTCGCCTGTCAGATACCGCATCCAGTTACCAAGGCGATAACTCATTACCTTATCAATGCGCTCTCCATTGGCCCATTGATACAGCAGATGAGGAAAATTAACTCCAGAACGCACAGCGATTTCAATAGACGCGGAGAGCCTTGGATTAATTTCCATGAGATATGGTACTCCCGCACTATCGCGCCGAAACTCAACCTCGGAGTAACCCTCTAGCTCGATCTCACGCACTAGACGCTCTGCTTGACTGCCAATATCGTCTGGAACGGCAATGCTCTGACGCAATACAGACTGACCACCAAGAGGAGGGTCCGTACGTTTGGCCCATTGAGCAAATCGAGCATAAAATTCACCATGTGCGTAGAGCAAGTTTACGGCCTCACGCCTTCCAGAGAGAAATTTTTGGAAGAGTGTTGTTCCTCCCAAGCTCGTTAACTCTTCGAAAGCTATACGAGCTTCGTCGAGTGTTGTCACCAGGCGAGACATAAGCCTTGCACCTTGCTGCTCTCCCCACAGCCAGGACTCAACAGGCTTGACTACCGCAGGAAGTGCTACTTCGCGTAAAGCCGCTGAGACGTCGTGTACCGATGAGACGGTAACACCATGCGGTACACCAATGCCAAGGTGTCTAGCAATTGCAAGCGTCTGTTCCTTGTTGACGGCTATAGCCAGAGCAGGCTCTTTGGCGAGCGCGATATTCACCCGTCGTTCTAATTGCTCACGGTGCTGACGTATGAGGGCAATAGTACCATCTGATGAGCTAATCAGTACGCGTGCCTTAGTACTAGCGAGTAATTGTTCTAAGTGAGTGAGATATGCCTCTGTCGCTTCACTTGCTGGGCACACAATGCTATGCTGGCACCAGCGAGAGAAAAACGCAGGCACGTTGCCCGTATCCAAAGCCGCAACACGTAGTCCCTGCTGTCCAAGTGAACGTACAGTGACTAGCGATTGCCGCAATCTAGCATCAAGGACTAAAGCATCATAAGTTGTGCTTTCACGCTGTTCCACATCCTGCAATGCCAGCAACGTACTACGCTGAGTAATAATATTAGGCTCAGCATCTGAATTATGTATCATGCTCTACTCCCTTCTGGCTTAGTATTGGAGTTCGCTCTACCGTCTCCCCTTTACCAATAATCAGTTGCCATAGAGGCGAGAGCAGATGCCAAATACCAGAGGTCTCCGCTGCCATAACCAGCCAGTGCCGACTTGTATCGCCAAGCACCCGCCCAAGTAAGTACGGATTGCTGGCCGGGGTATTCACTCCATGTAGCGTTGTGACGGCCCAATGATAGCCAGCAGTGCGTACAGTCTCGACTACATTACTGCCAATATGCTCGGTTCTGCCAACAGGATAGGCAAATACACGGATATCCAGCCCGAGTACGTAGCTCAGTACATCACGGCATTCTCTCACTTCGCACTCCAACTCAATGGGATCAGCCAAGTATGCCAGAATAGGATGATGCATCGTGTGAGCGCCGAAAGATACCCACTCACTCTCCCTCATCTCGCGAATCTCCGCCCACGTAAGCGGTCGATCTCCTTCTTCCTCTAGCGCCACATCTCTAGGTAATATAAGCAGCTTTTCGCGAATCCACCCGAGAAACTGCTCTCGCTCTACTACCGAAGATGCATAGCGCAGACGCTTGTCAATGAGTCGACCAAGATCCCCCTGCTCGTCGGACAGATTCAGGTGATAGGTTTTACCCTCAATCACTATCTCATTTACCTGAGCACGACGGAGGAGACGACGCGGCTCACCCCACCAGAAGTAGGCACCAGTCTCTACATAACCAGGAATGAGAAAGATGGTTATCGGCACATGTAGTTCACAGGCGAGTGCGAAAGCGTGAGTGTAGTTATCGTGATACCCATCATCAAAGGTGAGCACGAGCGGAGTGCGCCTATCACACCCGGTGTTGATGCTCGAGGAAAAGAGTTCTTCTAACGCCTCTTCCAGATGTAGCATACGGTAATGACGACGTAGATACAGCATATGGCAGCGTAAATCTCCCCTACTTGCCCGGTGATAGTTGAGGATAATAAGTTTTTTCCCCGAACGCTGCATAAGCCAGCGCGACACCCCTACTAGTCCACTGTAGTATAGACATGCAGCAACGAATAGTCCCACTTGCTTACGCATACGCATTTACCTTTTCCTAGCAGGCATAGCCTCTTTAACTATTGACAGTGTGAGGAACAAGCAGACCATCCATAACATGAGCCATGAGCACTTGTATACCAGGAATTGCTCTGTTCTGGTTGCCACAAACAGCATCCAACTGTTCTCGATAGCTATCCAATGCCGCAGCCCAATAAATAGATCCCGAAGCGAAAACCATAGCGCCTGATTGAGCTATATAGTAGGTGGTGTTGCTACTATCGAGAGAGTCTAGATCATTACGCACCGCTGAAGTAGCAATAATATGTAGGTTGGACGGTGTAGCACCATTGTTAAAAACACGGTCCCACTCGTACCCAACCAAACCACACCCATACTCTTGTCCAGGTTGCAAGCCCGTTTGCTTCAATAAGGATGTATCTGCTGCTGGATCAACGCGCCACGGGTAACCAGATATCTTGTGCGTCAAGTCAGAGAACATAATGCCTACTAACGCGTTCTCTGGACGAGCTAACGCAGGATCACGCCACTGTGCAGTAAGCCGTGTATTGTCTTTTCCATAAAAAGGATCGCGTGCAAGATCGCTTACACCGTGGCTTGTCTGAACCTTGTAACAAACTACTGTACGGTTAGGAACCCCTTGAGCATCTGGCTCAAAGCGCATTTGCCAGTAGACCGCATCAGCACCAAGAAAAGCAATGCCTACACCCGTATCACGCGCCCGTTCTACCTCATCACGCATCTCTTTGGTCCAGTACTCGTCGTGTCCAAGTGAAATGTAGGCTTTGTGATGGGAAAGTAGATCAGGAAGTTGTTGTAAGTTTATATCACTTGCATAGGTCACATCATACCCCTGCCGCTCCATCCAACGAATGGCATCTGCCTCGTAGATAAGTACTTGGCTTGCACCTGCCTCCTGTGCGTACGGCCTGTCGAAAGAGACCTTCGTACCTTTTGCAGTGACATCCGACTCGCTGGGTATTGCAACGTTTGTGGTTGCATCTGCTTCATAGAGACTCGACCCTCCCCAGTTATTATAGGCAGCATAGGTCGTGTCTGGAGTGACAACTATGTATGTCGAGGAAGAGTCCACCTCAAGCACATCAAAGGGTACATAGGTCTGCATGCCATTGACATCGATAAACTTTGCTAGATAAACGCCAGTGGTCCAATCAGCAGGAACGGTTAACGTATAAGAAACTTGCCAATGTGCCTCTAACAGGTCGGTCTGTGCATTCTTTATGCAAGAAATACACCCTACTAGAGCATGCTTTGACAAGTCGTATACACCCTGTGCGTGCCCAACAAGATTGTTTACAGAAGCCATCAGCCGACCACCAAGGCCGCCATACCACCCTAACCGATAGATACCAAGTGAGTAGAGCGTCCCCTCTTCCTGAGTGCTAACATAAAACTTTATGGACTTCCCAGGTAAAACATAGGTCGAATTGGCATAGGCTTGAATCTGTGCTACAGACACCTTTGCAGTTGGGATTTGCCAAGCGTATGTCCCCGCATGAGCGTTCTCGTGCATAATGTCATTGCCCGTATTTGCTTGCGTCGTTAGCACAGGTAGAGCATTCGCACTATTCACACCGGACAGGAAAGATGGGCCAAGCAGTACTATACCTAGCACTACTCCAACTACCAAAAATACGGCTATAACACTTACAACTAATTGTAACCTCATGCAAAACCTTCCGTTGTTTAACGTCTAAAAAGGAAACTATCCATAAATTGCGCTAAAAATATCATATCTGCAGTAGAGATAAGGTGTGCATTAAGGTGGTGAATCAGTTAAATAATGCCAAAATAGGTGGAGAAGTTTACTATTCGAGTAACACAAGAATTAAGTGGTGATAATCATCTAAGGAAGATAAGAAACTTATACCGCAAAAGTATATTCTTAACTTCTTCTCAATATCAGTGATAACCTGATTCGCATGGATAGAGGTATATCTTTAAGGTATGTGAGAAGCAAGTGCTTTCTAAATACTTCTATCGGCTATAGAACTAAAGAGACGAATCAAAGCTTTCTCACACTGTTATTCGACAAGGATGGTACTTAACATGCATAGCTCGCTAAGTCGCTATATATTACTGGCAAAACGATGGATGTGGATGATATTGCTTGGAGTGGTGATCTGCGGAAGCATAACATATGTTATCACTAAGCTCATACATCCAGTATATCAAGCTTCTGCGCTTCTGGTTCTTACTGTAACAACTTCTCCATCGACTTATGATAATACCTCGGCGGTTCTCGAAGTGTTGCCAACCTATGCCCAGTTGCTCAATACTCCACAGGTATTGAATCCTGTTGCAAAAAAATATGGTCTGACGATTAAGCAACTACAACCCATGATTACCGTTAAGCCGCAATCTAACACAGAGAATATTGAACTGGATGTTCAGAGCAGCAGCCCACGACTAGCAGCACAATTGGCAAATGAGATCAGTCAAAGCTTTGCACAATTTTCAAGTACACAGTTGGGCGTGGTACAAGTTCATGTCCTTGATGCCGTTACACCAACAGATGCGGTTCAACCTAAGCCATCATTAGATGCAGCAATTGGGGCTGGGGTGGGCCTTGGCTTAGCATTGGCACTGATCATCCTATTTGAGTGGACAGACGATCACCTGATAGGTTTAGAGGAGATACAAGAGCGCTTCGAGCTGGACATTGTGACAATTATCCCTGAGCTTTCGCGGCGACATCTCAAGGACACAGAGGAGGCACCAGCATTGGCCGAAGCGAGCCGTATTTTGAGCGCAAAGGTTAACGCTGCACAGGCAGCCCACCCATTCAAGCTTGTAATGGTTACTAGTGCTGTTGCAGGAGAGGGCAAAAGTACAGTCGCAGCAAATTTGGCATCTTTTCTAGCTATTACGGGCCGGCGAGTCCTGTTAGTAGATGCTAATTTGCGCTATCCAACGCTCGATCAGCATTTTCAACTCAACAACCATCAAGGACTCACAGATGCACTACTGGAGATGTGGACCCACATCGAAGTTGACCTGGAAGGTCAAGCTACCGAAATACCTTCGTTGCGTGTCTTAACCGCTGGAGTTGTGCTCTCTAATCCCTCGGAGTTGTTGCAATCGCAGTTGGCCAAGAAACTTTTTGAACACTTTAGAAACTCTAAACAATTTGATTATGTTATCTTTGATACATCACCAGTGCTACCGATAGCTGACACACAGATCATAGCATCATATGTCGATACAACCATTCTTGTGATCGACGCATCAAAAACGCCACGCAAGATTATCGCACGCACGAAAGAAGTGCTGAACAAGACCGGAACGACACTCTTAGGAGTGGTCATCAACAAGAGCTACTGGTCGGAATACGGCGATATTCGCGAGTATCTGAACAGTATACAGCGTTACAGATCGAAGGCAATTCCCACGATGACTACACCGCTGCACTCAGCTTCTGCCAAAGGGACGTTTACTACGTTTGCTCAGAACGCAAATTCGCGGCAGCAGGAGTTCGCTAGCAAGTAGCCATCAGTTTTCTATTTTAAGTCTCTTGTAGAACGGTTAGAAGTATGTCCCAACCTTTCGATACTACTATCACTCAGCCGCTTGGCACAACTAGCGCACGGCTTGTCGCCGTGCGCCTCAAGTCGGCCAATAAATACATCTTTCGCGCACTCTTAAGCTTGGCATCAGCAAATCTTCTCATACGCATTGCGGGACTACTTAATCAGGTCATCGTTACAGCCCGCTTTGGTCAAGGAGAATCAATGGATGCCTACTTTGTTGCATCCGCTTTACCTCTTTTACTAGCGCAGTTGCTTGCCAGTGCGCTAGAAGCTTCCGTCATTCCTATCTACACACGTGTACGTACACAGGCAGGAAGACAACAAGCATCAAGGCTGTTCAGCACATTACTGAATCTGCTCGTGATAGCCATGATTAGCTTTACTATCCTCATGCTCGTCTTTCGTGGTCAGGTGATTTTCTTTTCTGCCCCAGGGCTTAGAGCCTATCCCAGAGACCTCGCCGTTGATCTGACAGCTTACATCTTTCCAGTGCTTATTCTGATGGTAATGAATAGTTTCATGGAGTGTCTACTCAATTCAGAAGGTCAATTTGGCTGGCCAGCTTATGCTGGTGTTCTAGTACCTATCACAACTGCACTGTTGGTGTTGCTAGAAGGAAAGTCATATGGTGTACTGATGCTGTGTATCGGTACGCTGCTAGGGCAGTTCTTGCAGTTGCTTATTATTATTCTACGCGCTCGCAAAGCTAAGCTCATATATCGGCCTATAGTGGACCTGCACCACCCTGACGTCATTGCTGTAGCTAAAGTAGCGTGGCCCTATCTATTCGCTGCTCTTATCAGTCAAGCAAGTCCTCTGGTCGATCAAATGTTTGCCTCATCGCTGTCATCGGGAAGTATTGCAGCACTGAATAATGCACTTAAACTCAGCAGTGTTCCTACAGGCGTTATTTTTGCTTCGATAGGGCGCGCCGCCCTTCCCTATCTCGCACACCAAGCAACCATCAAGGATATGAAGGCTTTTAAGGATACCCTCCGCCTGTATAGCTGGGCCGTGGCTATCGGTACTATAGCAATAACAGTAGCAATGATCTTGTTGGCGTACCCTCTTGTGCAGATACTCTTCCAACATGGTTCGTTCTCTGCTGAGGATACAGCCCGTACTGCCAGCACGTTGATAGGATTTGCTATCGGTCTTACTCCAATGGCTCTTGGTTTTATCATGTCGCGGGCGCTTAGTGCTCTTGGTAAGTCTACATTGCTTATGTATGTCACTATCTTCAGTGTCTTCGCTAATGCCATTTTTGACTACATTTTCGTTAGCTTTTGGCAAAGCTTTGGCATCGCGGTGGCGACATCAGTGATATACACTTGCACAATGGTCATTCTAATGTTGATGCTGCGTGCGACTATTGGCAAACTCTACTTCCTAACACCTCCTCATGAGATACTAAGCGTGATGTGGAAAAGCGAGTATCTCGCTAGGTTCCGTTTACCCTATCAGGTGCGTCGGCGTGTCGTTCGTGCGTGCTTTGCTACTGCAGTCTTTATAGCAGGCAGCATTGCTGTCGTATTTAATAACCTGCTGGCATTGCGTATCGCTTTTGGATCAATTATTATATTATTTCTCTTACGCTATCGCTACTACCTGCTAGTAGCATGGGGACTGCTTGCCGCGTTTATTGGCTCATCACTTCCATTGTTCAATGGCAACAATTTCTTGTCAGGTTTAACTCTGCCAACGGTGTTGCTACTGTTCTACCTGCCAACAAAAGAGGCGTTCAAGCGCATGCCCGCTCTTGCGTTTTTCCTTGCCTTTGTGCTCTGGGTCTTACTTGGCGTTGGCATCTCACAGATTACCCCGACAGAGTTTTTCACTATCTGGACAACTTACCTAGACTACGTCGCAGTCGCAGTCCTGACAATCTTCGTGATTACGACCCGCAAACGTCTGCTCGGGGTCATTGATCTCTTTCTAGCAATAACGGTGTTTATCTGCTGCTATGGCATTTACGGCTACTTCACTAAACATGGGGGCGTGGTAGATACTTCGACTTCTCTTTTTCGTATCAGTTCGGTCTTCGCCGATTCACCTCCCACACTGGCAATGTTTCTCTCAATCATCTTTCCATTGGTACTTTACAGAACATTCACGCTGCAAGGGTATAAGCGTGTCTTCGGAGTATTACTAGCGTTACTCTCTTTAGTAACACTCGTACTCACTTTCAGCCGTGGCGCTTATCTCAGTGTTGCTGGCAGCATGATCATTCTGGTGCTTTTCCTGCCCTCCAAGAAGCTGAAAGTGGGTATCCTCAGTACATCTGGTATCCTAGCAGCTATAGCATATCTGGTAATAACTGTTGGCAATATACCTATCTTTAGTCGCTTTTTCAACCAAGATCTCACAACCTTGAATGGGCGTACTTATCTCTGGCAGGCAGTCATTGACCATTTTGATCCAACGCGCTTGTTAGGCTACGGACTCAAGGGTTCCGACATCTTGCTGACCAATGTACATGTTGGCTTTGGCCGGGGTCTCATCGCGACGGCAACACATAATATCTTTCTGGAGACACTCTATGATCACGGTCTGATTGGTGTCACGTTGCTGGTGCTCACCCTCCTCACACTGGCTGTTTCATTGTTGGCTAAGGCACGTAATACTTCTTTTGATCATCGTATGCTACTAGCAGCAGTATTGGCGATCTTTTTTAATGTGCTAGTGCAGTCTAATGAGTCGAACGACATCTGGAACCAGTCTGTAGGCATCTATTTTTGGATTGCTATGGCACTACCATTCGCGCTTTGTTGGTCTCAGACAGAAGCACCACAAGCATCTGAAATCAAAGAGGTCAGCAACGACGAGGACAATGACATAACGGAGCCTGGGCTAGGGGCACTACCGGGAATAGTGCCAAAAGAACTGAGTTCTGTGTAGGGAGATTTGTTGTGAAAGAGCATATGCGTATCTGTCTAGTTTCTTTTATGTTCGCACCACTAGTGGGAGGTGCGGAGGTACGAGCAGAGAAACAGGCACGTCAATTCCAAGCGCTAGGCCAAGACGTTATGATTGTTACACTAAGGCACAATAAAGAGTGGAAACGAACGGAGAGGCTTGACAACCTACCAATTATACGTGTGGGTGGTATTTACGACCGCAAAGGATGGCTACGTCTAGGCAAATATGGTCATTTGCCAATTGATGTTTTGCTGTTTCTACAGCTTTGGCAACTACGTCATCAATACGATCTTCTTCACGTCTGTCAACTTGGAACCATTGCAGCAGTAGCAGCACTCGTCGGAAAGATGACCCGCAAGCCAGTTGTTGTCAGTGTACCTAGCTCGGGATCTGATGAAAGGCAACAGGCAGCTTCACTAATGGCCGATACACTCAACCTGGATAGTGATTTTCTCAAAGTCGATTTCAGGGAAGCAATGGCTGGCGATATTGCGTATATAGCTCAGTCAGCATTGGGCGGTGCTGCCATGATTGAGTTTTTGAGAAAGTCTGACACCTTCTACCACATCCTCAGTAACCGTAGCCTTGCCTATCTTACCTTGCAAGGCTTTCGTGCCGAACGAATAACACGCATTCCTAACGGCGTTGATACAGAGAAATTCCGGCCACTAGCCCAATGCCGTCCTGATTCAAGACGACCGGAACGGGATATTCTCTGTGTGACACGTTTGCAATATCCCAAAGGAGTAGATGTACTCTTACACGCGTGGGCAAGGTTAATACATGCTCCAGCCGAATGGCGCACACAGTTGAAACTACGACTGCTTATAGTGGGAGAAGGGCCGCTGCGTCCACAGTTAGAACGTATCGCAGCAGAACATGGTATCCAGGATAGTGTCGAGTTCTTAGGACTACGTAGGGATGTCGTCAACCTGCTGCAAGAAGCATGGGGATTTGTGTTGCCCTCTCGCTGGGAGGGTATGCCTAACGCTTTATTAGAGGCGATGGCTTGTGGTTTGCCCTGTATAGCCACACGCGTGAGTGGAAGCGAGGACATTATCAACGATGGTGTCAATGGATTACTTGTGCCACCACTGCAACCTGCTGAATTAGCCCAGGCTCTACGTCGTATCATAGAAAACCCCGACTTCGCACAACAGCTAGCCAAGGAAGGTCGAGCGACTATTATGCGCGGCTATCAATTGACGGCCATCGCAGAACGTTTACTTAAATTCTATCAGTATCTTTTAAAGAGTGTTGAAAAGTGAGTAAGTTACGCATTTATATAGCTATTGCAACCTTTGATCCTTTAGTTGGCGGAGCCGAGATGCAGGCTAAAGCACAAGGTGTAGCTCTGTGCAAGAGAGGTCACGACACAACAATTGTTACATTTCGTCATGCTAAGGAATGGTCTTCTCACGAATTGGTGTCGGGATTACCCGTCATCCGCGTTGCGGGTAAGTTACTAGCAGAGCGAGCAAAACAGCCCAAATCAATGCAAAAACTGTTGTACTTACTAGCACAAGTCGTCCTGGGATGGACTCTCTGGACACAACGGCATCACTACGACGTTTTACATGTCTACCAACTTAGTCTACTTGCACTGCCAACTGCCCTCGTCTGTCTACTGGCACGAAAGCCATTGATCATTTCCGTTCGCAGTACAGGATCAGGGAAGCTAACAAGATCCTGTACTGAGCATGTAACCTTGGCCGTAGGACCGCTAGATCCTACGGCACCGTGGCTACAGGTGGATGGGCATACATGGGTTGATGGTGACCTAGAACCGCTAAAGCGCATGGGGAATTTCTTTATGGATGTGACGCGCTTTTTGCTCATACAGACACGAGCGGTGGTGGTCATATTGAGCACACGTATGAAAGAGTACCTTGCTACCCATGATCTTCTGCTACCTGGAGTACAACTTATCCCCAATGGGGTGGATATCGGTCATTTTCACCCCATATACGATGAAGCCACGCTCAAGACAAGAGAAAATACTGTTGTCTGCGTCTCTAAGTTTCGCTACGAAAAAGGGAACGATGTGCTACTACAGGCATGGCACATTGTACATAAGGAGTTGCCCCAAGCGCGATTAATCCTAGTAGGTGCTGGTCCCTTGCAAAAGCAGCTTCAATGTATGGCAGAGGCCCTTCAGATAACAGAGAGTATTGAATTTGCAGGTTTGCAGAGCGATGTACCGGCACAGTTGCACCGAGCGGGAATAGCGGTATTGCCTTCGCGCTGGGAAGGTATGCCTAATGCTGTCCTGGAGAGTATGGCATGCGCACTGCCATGCGTGGCGACACGAGTCAGCGGAAGTGAAGACATTATCCAACATGGGGAAAATGGATTACTTGTCGAGGCTGAAGACTATGAAGCGATGGCTCAAGCTCTGCTTACACTTCTGAGAGATCCAGTGCTTGGACAGCAATATGGAAGAGCTGCACGCAAGACTATTGAACAATATTATTCTTTTGATCACATTACGAATATTTATATCAAACTCTACCAAGAAGTACTGAGCCGTAGAGATGATATTGCGGCGAAAGGATATATATAGATGTGTGGTATAGCTGGCTTTATTGATAGGCAGCACAGTCACGAGAACGCTGAACTGCTAATCGATAGCATGTGCAAAGTGATCCGTCACCGTGGACCAGATGATCAAGGAGTTTGGGTGGGAGACGGAGTTGCATTGGGTATGCGCCGTCTGTCGATTATAGATCTGGCCAAGGGTCAGCAGCCCATGCTTAACGAGGATGGAAGTGTTCTGGTCGTTTTTAATGGGGAGATTTATAACTATAGTGAGTTGCAGCAAAATCTGCAGGATCGTGGACATCAGTTCCAGACCAAAAGTGATACAGAGACCATCGTTCATGCTTATGAGGAGTACGGCGATGATTGCGTAAAGCACTTCCGTGGTATGTTCTCCTTCGCACTTTGGGATCGCAAGCGTCAACGTCTGCTTGCCGCCCGTGATCGCTTTGGCAAAAAGCCTCTCAACTACTACTGGGACGGCCAACGCCTAATTTTTGCCTCTGAGATTAAGTCTATCCTCAAAGCGGGTATTTCATCAGAGATCAATTATATAGCTCTTGATGAATATTTAGTATACGCCTACGTTCCAACGCCGAATACGCTCTTCAAGCATGTTATGAAGGTGCCTCCTGCCCACATACTGATCTATGAACATGGCCAGGTCAGTACAAAATGCTACTGGGAGTTGCCCTTTACACCGACTAGCAAGGATGATGAGGCAACGGCGATTGAGCGCACACGCGCTTTGCTTGAAGATGCGGTACGAGTGCGTTTAATGAGCGAGGTTCCACTAGGTGCGTTCTTGAGCGGTGGAGTAGACTCAAGCGTTGTGGTTGCACTGATGAGTCAGATGATGTCGCAACCCGTTAAAACATTCTCTATCGGCTTTGAGGAAGAGGATTTTACAGAACTTCCCTATGCCAGACAGGTTGCGAAACAATTTGGCACCGATCATCACGAATTCCTGGTCAAGCCAGATCTAATTGCGGCACTGCCACAATTAGTATGGGACTACGACGAACCATTTGCCGATTCTTCGATGTTGCCTACCTACTACGTCTCTAAATTGGCGCGTGAACACGTCTCTGTCGCTCTATCAGGTGATGGAGGCGACGAAATCTTTGGTGGTTATGAGCACTACTTACGAGAGTATAAGATCAGTCGTATATCACCCATTGTTCGTACGATGCTAGCAAGCGGGAGCCTACTCATTCCCGATGGCGTGCGTGGCAAGAAGCGCTTCGGCAGCCTACGTTATGATCTTCCTACTCGTTGTACACGCATCATCCAGCGTATGCCTGCAACACGTGCCGCCATGTACAGCAAAGAATACTTTGCCCATGTGTACGATCATAATCCATATGAACGACAGCTAAATCGCTACCGCGAGGTAGCGCATCTGGACCCATTAACGCAGATGCAGTATGTCGATGCACACGTGTATCTTCCAGATGACATTCTTGTCAAGGTTGATAAAGCGAGCATGCTCAACTCGATAGAAACGCGTGCTCCTCTCCTTGACCAGTATCTGGTTGAATATGTGACCTCCCTACAACCGTCGCTACGCATCCATAACGGCACGCTTAAGTATCTTTTGAAGCAGGCTACTAAAGATTTGCTACCTGCCTCAATTCTCTCACGGCCAAAACAAGGTTTTGGAGTGCCTATCAAACATTGGTTCCGTGGGGATCTGCTTGGCTACGCTCACGAAGTACTTGAGTCTGCACAAGCGCGACAACGCGGCATCTTCCAGCCCCACTTTATACACAATATTCTGACAGGGCATGCCAAAACAAAGTTAGTCGACTATAGTTCTGCCATCTGGACACTACTCTGTCTGGAGTTGTGGTTCAGGATATACATAGATGAGCCTTCTCTGCAAGTTGAACAGACTTCACAATTACAAACGACAGGCGGTCGCTAGTAAAGTTGATCAGTCGATGATATAGAGAAAGGGAAATTGTATGTGCGGTATTTGCGGCATTTACAATACACAAAGTAGAGAGCCAGTCTCACCACAATTAATTGAACAGATGACACATCTGATCGTGCATCGTGGCCCTGACGATACGGGTTTCTACTTGGATGGCCCCGTGGGATTAGGTTTCGCACGACTGAGTATTATCGATCTTAGTGGAGGACACCAGCCTATGTGCAACGAGACTGGTGATGTGTGGATTGTCTTCAATGGCGAAATATGGAACTACAAATCTCTGCGCCAAGAGCTTACCGAAAAGGGACATCAGTTTCGCAGCAATAGCGATACTGAGACAATTATTCACGCTTACGAGGAATATGGTGTTGATTGTGTCACCCATCTACATGGCATGTTCGGTTTTGCTATTTGGGATTCACCGCACAGTCGCCTCTTTCTGGCTCGAGATCGTGCAGGCAAAAAGCCGCTCTACTACACTCGCATACCCGGTGGCTTCGTCTTTGCCTCTGAAATTAAGTCATTATTATGTCATCCGGCGGTAAGAAGAGAGCCTGACATACAGGCTCTTGCCGATTTCTTGAGTGTACGCTACGTGCCTGCACCTGCAACACTCTTCGCAAATATTTATAAGATTCTTCCAGGGCACTGGCTGCTCTACGAAAACGGTCATATACGCGAGCAGTGCTACTGGGATTTTGCCTTTGGCAAGATCGAACGTCGCTCGGAGCAAGAGTATCTGCAGGGTATCCGCCAGCATATTCAGTACGCAGTCGAGGAGCGCATGATGGCCGATGTTCCAGTGGGGGCAATGCTTAGTGGCGGCGTGGATTCTAGCATTGTCACTGGCATTATGAGCAAGTTGACAAATCAAAAGGTGAAGACGTTCTCTGTTGGCTTTGATCATCCAGCTTATAGCGAACTGCCTTATGCTAAGCTGGTGGCCGATTACTTCGGCACAGAGCACTACGAATTGGTCGTCAAAGGTTCCGATCTCACACAGTACTGGCCTCTATTGACTTGGCATCGCGATGAGCCAGTGAGTGAGCCATCCGACTTAGGTGTGTATCTCGTCTCAAAGCTAGCACGTGAACACGTGAAGGTAGTGCTCTCCGGTGAGGGTGCTGATGAGCTTTTCGCAGGCTACCCCAAGTATGTTGTTGACTGGATTGCTGATTACTATCGTATTTTGCCGACACCTTTGCGAGAACAAGTAATCACTCCATTGGTAGGTCGTCTTCCTTATAGCATGCGTAAGGTTACAATGGCAGCTCGCACTCTGTCCCAGCCAGCGCCGCAACGTTGGATGAACTGGTTTGGGATTTTCAATAGTGCGCTTAAAGATCAACTACTCTCTACACAGGTCAAGGAAAACATCAATCTTGATTCCAGTCGTATCTTCCGAAGTCGGTTAGAGAAAAATCCACAGCGCGACGATTTGTCATCAATGCTTTACCTGGATACGAAAATATGGCTTCCTGATAATCTACTAATGAAAGCCGATAAGATGACGATGGCTGCCTCGTTAGAGTCACGTATTCCTCTACTTGACTACAAGCTCATCGAATACGCTGCTAGCATTCCATCAGATGCCAAGATTAAGTCGCTCAAGACCAAATACCTGCTCAAGCGTGCCTTCGGCGACTTCCTACCCAAGCCAATCCTTACCCGTAAAAAGATGGGATTTAACGTACCTACAGGTATCTGGTTTCGCGGAGAACAGCGCGAGCTTATCATGCGCCTCTTGCTCTGCGAACGCCTCCGTAGTCGTGGCTATTTTAACGATGCATTCATTGCTCAGATGATGTGGGATCACCTAGAGGGAAGAACAAACTATCAGGCACAACTCTTCACTCTCGCAAGCTTAGAACTGTGGTTCCGTGTCTTTATCGACAGTCCTCGTCTGGAAATCCCGCAAGGATCAGTAGAAGCACTGTTAGATGCAGAACAGGAACCTGTTGCAAAACTCTAATATATACATAGCAAGGAGCGCTATTTTGATATCGACTGTCTCTCGTGAAATTGTACAAAACAAAGCTGTAAAAACGCGCTACCATATACTTATGGTCACAGGCGTTTACCCAACGAAGGAACGCCCTCACAAAGGCACCTTCGTCAAAGCCATCGTCGATTCACTCGTCGCGATTGGGAATGAAGTAGAGATCGTTCATCCTAAACCTGATCTACCTATGCCCATTCGTTATATTTTAGCAATCCTACAGGTGTTCTTCAAGACACTTACAGGGCGCTACGATATCGTACATGGCCATTACGGTCTATGGTGCCTTGTAGCCCGTATGCAGTGGACAACGCCCGTTGTCGTAGCCTTCCTAGGAGATGACTTGCTGGGTACCGTTACATCACAAGGCGGCCACAGTAAAAAAAGCTTGTTTGTGGTCCGCATCGGCCAATGGCTGTGTCGTCATGTTGAAGCGGTGACTGTTAAAACGCAGCAGATGAAAACAGCTTCCCTCACCGATGATGCCTTCGTTATTCCCGATGGGATAAACTTCGAACTTTTTACACCCATGCCGCGTGAGAAGGTACGTGCTGCACTTGGCTGGGACCAGGACCGCTATTACGTAGTTTTCGCTAATAATCCCGCCATTCCGGTTAAAAACTTTGCTCTGGCGCAAGCAGCTATTGAGTGCTTGCAGAAGAGAGGCATGACCGCTGAGTTGGTTGTGGCTACAGGTCTGCCACAAGCAAAGGTAGTGCAGTATATCAATGCCAGCAATGCGCTCATTCTGCCTTCTATAGCAGAAGGGTCGCCAAATGTTGTCCGTGAAGCCTCGGCCTGTAATGTGCCTATCGTGGCCACAAATGTGGGTGATGTGGCAGAAGTGCTAGCGCGCACAGAGGGATGTAGTGTATGCCCTCATGATGCCGAAGCCTTGGCAATTGGCTTAGAGAAAGCCTTGAAACATACAGAGCGTACAACTGGCAGAGCGGATACAGCGCACCTGGATAGTAAGGTGTTGGTCGAGCAGATTATGGCAATGTATGAGCAAGCAATAGAGCGAAAGAAGCAAGTGAGGCACGAAGAAGGAAGGCGTACAGAGCCATGTCTAAAAGAGTACTGATGCTGGTAGAAAACTTATCAGTACCTGCTGATCCACGCGTGTGGAGAGAGGCATGTACACTGCGTCGCTCTGGCTACGAAGTAAGTGTTATTTGCCCCAAAGGAGAAACGCGAGATCAAGAGTCGTATGCATGCATTGAGGATATTCACATCTATCGCTATCGCCTGCCAAGCACAAGCAATGCTTTGAGCGGCTACATCAAAGAATACTGCGTTGCTATGCTCAAGACCTTCTTGTTGAGCCTTAAGGTGTTAGTTCATCACGGCTTCGACGTTATTCATGCCGCTAATCCGCCAGATATCTTTTTCGTCATCGGACTATTTTATCGGCTCCTGGGTAAGAGGTACATCTTCGACCAGCATGATCTTGCTCCAGAAATGTTTCATGTTCGCTTCCAGCAGCGCATGAAACCTTTGTACAAGCTGTTGCTCTTTCTGGAACGGTGCTCGTATAGCACTGCTCAAGTAGTCATCACGACAAATTCTTCTCAGAAGCGGCAAGCGCTAGGGCGTGGAGGTTGTGTGCCTGCTAAGGTCTTTATCGTGCGCAATGGACCAGATGTTGCTCGTTTCGTTCCATCAGTACAAGAGTCCACGCTCAAACAGGAAAGACGTTATCTGCTCGCCTACATTGGAGTAATGGGTATACAGGATGGTATCGAGTATGCTCTCCTTGCTCTTGATGAGCTTGTACATAAACGAGGTCGGCAGGATATAGCGTTGGTTCTCATGGGCGATGGCGATCAACTTATGACACTTAAGACCCTCACGCAGCAGTTGCAGCTTGATGAGCATGTCAATTTTAGGGGCTGGGTAGCTTTTGCAGACATGGTGCGCTACCTTACAGTTGCTGATATAGGTCTCTCACCCGACCCCAGCAATGAACTAAACGATCAAAGTACGATGCTCAAGACGATGGAGTATATGGCAATGGGCAAGCCTGTCGTGGCTTTCGATCTGCCAGAGACACGCTTCTCGGCCCAGGAAGCGGCACTCTATGCTACTCCCAACAGCGTAGATGAGTTTGCCAATCACATCGAAACACTGCTTGATAACGAGGAACTACGCCATACGATGGGCACGTTTGGGCGCAAACGTGTCGAAGAGGAACTGTGTTGGGATCACACAAAGTACCATCTACTACTAGCCTATCAGGCACTCTTCCCTGACAGAATCGCTTCACAGACCGAAAGCAATGATACCATTGTCCCGCCTATCCCCATCCTTCAACAATAGGAGGAAAAGGGCTAAGCCTGTAGGGCTTTCCGATTCTCATTGCAATTCCCACCCTGCCCCAATTGTTTGTGAGAAAAAGTGTAACCAGGGCGGGTGCGCCCACCCTAGTTACACCTTTTCTCACAATTTCTGGTGGAGGCGGCAACTGCTCAACAGTTCTGAGCAGAAGTCCTGCTAGGCATGTGTAAGATTAGCCAGGCATAAGCACTAACCCGGAATGGGGAGGCAGTGTAAATATCTGCCTTACATGATTACCATCAAGGTCCACATAATTTGATGCACTTGTCTTCACTGTATATTCACTCGTGCTACTAGGATTTACCACTACTAAGCCGTTACTATAGGTACGCCAATAGACACCCTGCGACTGGTAAAAATCCCCATTTGGACTACCGATTTGGGCATTATATTGTGGAAAGCGTTTATCAGTACCATATTCTTGTGCAATGACAATGTATACTGACGCTAGGTGTTGCTTGCCCATGAGATAGGAAGCCAGTGCCCATTCTATCTGCGACCTACCAAGAGTGGAAGGCTTGAATTGGTTAACTATATAGTATGGTTTATTTTCTTGTTGCACGTGCTCAATAAATCGGACATATTGTACCCAATTGACGTCGGTGACATAGCCATGCCCATAGTCTGTAAAACCTCCCTCATCCAGTACACCATCAACATGATCTATTACGCGCTGCACCATCGGGTCATCGAGGGCAACGCTGCCGACACTGAGATTCGGTATCAAAGCCAAAGGATGCTGTAGTGCGTGCAGGGCTGCTTGCATGTGCGTCACCCAGGTGACGATATCAGCATGCCATTGAGGGTCGTCAATTGCTCCAGTATAGCGCTGCACCCAGCTTCCATTTCTATAAAGGCCACAGGCACCAAACAAATTCTCCATATTCAGGTTATCCGCAGCAACAGCGTCATAGCCGTTCTCACTAGCAGGTTGCGCATATGTTTGTATCTGCCAGGAAATCACAGCAAGATTAGTGAAATCAAGCGGAATGTTCGGGTCGCCATACTCAAAAGCCGGGGTAGAACGGTCACACTGATACAGCACCCAATCAGGATGAAAGTTCTTCCAGTAGGCTAGGTCGTGCTGTTTACCAACGGCTTGATCGCTAAAAGTCCCACCATCACGATGAAACGGTATATAGTAACTAATGAGTGTCCTGGGATTACCAGCACGAAAGGCAGCGACCTGGGCAGGACTTACTCCCCATACGAAATCGTAGTAGCGTGCGATAGCACTCGCATCATGTATATTGTAATCAAAACTCTGGAAGAGATGGATATTGTCCCAGGTATCTATAAACCGTCGTAGTTGATGATCCGGGAGAGTGACGTTTTGAGTAGATGGAGGAGAAGTACTATCGTTCTGTTGCTTGTGGGTGCTTGATGAGAAACAACCACTCATGATGACTGCTAAAATCAGGCATAGAATGAGATAGAGAGTATTATTTCTTTGAGAGTGCATAGGTCTCACAGCAAGCTCCTAGCTTAGGTCTAGATCCAAGAGATACATATTCAGTAAGCGCTAGTATAGCACAATACTCATACACTCACGCTTACGATACTGTTCAAAATCCCCCAATTATGCTAGAGTTAACCTTACATGAATTTGTAATTTGAAGAAAAGGGGAAAGCACATAACTTCTTGCTCAGGTAGGGAGTATATGTACAAGTGCAAATATATGAGTACCATAGGATACCTTGTCACGGGCGGAGCCGGTTTCATCGGGTCACATATTGCTGAAACGTTACTGAAGCAGGGGGAGTCTGTGCGCGTGTTTGACAACCTAGCGACGGGACGCCGCAGCAATCTGGAAGCCCTTCAAGGGCAGAGAGGACGCTGCGAGTTCGTAGAGGGTGACCTGCGCGATATGCAAGCAGTGAGGTCTGCAGTAGCGGGTATAGAAGTGGTCTTCCACCAGGGAGCGCTGGCCTCCGTTCCACGCTCTATTGAAGAACCCGTTAGCTCGCTTGAAACAAATATTAATGGAACACAGAACGTCCTGCTCGCTGCGAGAGATTCCGGCGTGAGACGCGTAGTGTACGCCAGTTCTTCGTCTGTCTATGGTAACACGCTGCTCTTGCCCAAGCACGAAGCCATGCCCACAGACCCCATGTCACCGTATGCAGTGCAGAAACTCACAGGAGAACTGCTTTGCGGAGTCTTTACACGCATCTATGGTCTCGAAACTGTGGCGCTGCGTTACTTCAACGTCTTTGGACCACGCCAGGATCCCGCCTCAGAATATGCGGCAGTCATTCCGCGCTTCCTCACAGCGCTGCTAGAGAAACGGCGACCGATTGTGTATGGCGACGGTGAACAGACCCGTGACTTCACCTATATTGCGAATGTGGTACAAGCAAATCTGCTCGCGGCTACCTCACCTGCCGCAGTTGGAGCCGCGATGAATATCGGATGTGGAGAGCGCGTTTCGCTGAATAGCGTTCTACGTATCGCGGGAGAGCTACTCGAAGTGCAGGTGGATGCCGAGTATCGCAATGCGCGCCCTGGCGATGTTCGTGATAGTCTCGCCGACATCAGCAAGGCACGCAAACTGCTTGAATATGAGCCAAAGATCAAACTGCGTGAAGGGTTAGCATGGACACTGGCCTATTTCACAGCACTGACTGTGTAGACATCTTCCTGCCTGGCCAATGCCTCTTGGGCGGCGGCCAGGACTTGCACCACCCTCAAGCCAGCTTTGCCATCTGCACGTGGTTGCGTGCCAGTACGAATGGCATGAGCGAAATCTTCGCATTCTAGGTGCAACGGCTCTACTTCACCATATTCAATATACGGTATAGTGGTCTCTCCATACCTATAAGATATTATAGGGTCGGCATGAACGTCAGCGCCCTTGTTGTACACTTTTATCCTCTCCGAAGGATTGGTGTCGTCATACACCGCCATTCTGGCGTCGCCGATGATCGTTACTTTGCGTATTTTACAGGGATGAAGCCAGCTTACGTGGATATGTGCCCTCATGCCATCGGCAAAGCTCAAATTAAGGTGAGCTATATCGTGAATGTGCGGTTGCACATGGGCATCGGCCTGTACTCTTATATCCTGCGGTGTTTCGCCAAATAGGTAGAGAAGAATTGAAATGTCATGCGGGGCCAGATCCCAAATCACATTGATATCATTACGGAACAAGCCCAGGTTGAGACGCTCTGTCTCAACGCAATAGATTTTTCCCAGGTCTCCAGCCTGCACAAGTTTGCGCAGTTCATTAACAGCAGGACTATACTCGAAGATATGCCCCACCATCAGTATGCGGTCTTGTTGTTGCGCTAGTGCGACGAGTTCTTCGGCCTGTTCGACGCTTGCTGCCAGAGGTTTTTCCACCAAGACGTGTTTCCCATGCAGTAGAGCCTCTTTGGCAAGCTTGTAGTGTGTATGAACCGGAGTGGCAACCACTACAGCGTCGATAGTGGAGCGGAACAGCTTCCGCACATCTGTTGTCGCCTGTGCCCATGGTTGAATTAGCGCAACCGAAGCAAGACGATTTGGGTCTGTATCGACCACCATTTCCACAGAGGCATGCGGTAAGCTATCTAGATTACGTGCAATTTTCGGCCCCCAGTACCCCCAACCGATGACACCAAAACGTAGGTCTGACATTTTCTATGACTTCCTTTTCTATCATCACGACTGTCTTTTCTTGTTATTACTGCATCCGTTTACATAATGAATGTTTCTTGACTGCGCTTATGACGTAGTATATCTGCTCTTCGGTCAGCTCTGGATACATAGGCAGGGAGACGATGCGTTGTGACACGAACTCGGTGACCGGGAGCAGTCCGGCTGTGTAGCCGTATGACGCACATGCAGGCTGAAGGTGGATGGGAGTTGGGTAATGAATGTTTGTTCCTATTCCCTCTTGCTGCAATGTTGCGCGCAATGCGTCGCGCTCGGTTGCCTGTATGACGTAGTAGCAGTAGACATGTGTTCCCCAAGGGCGCACGATAGGTACAGCCTCAACAACATCCTTTAGTTGCTCTGTATAGGCTTGTGCATGTGTCTGGCGAGCCATATTCCATTGATCAAGATGAGGCATTTTCACATTGAGAACGGCAGCTTGCATCTCGTCAAGGCGTGCATTCACCCCCATCACCTCGTGCCTATAGCGAATGCGTGCGCCATGATCGCGTATCATACGCATCTTTTCGGCCAGTGCTTCGTCATTTGTAGTACAAACACCAGCCTCGCCAAAAGCCCCCAAATTTTTACTATAGTAGAGGCTGAAGCAGCCGATATCACCGAAACTGCCAACACGTCGCCCTTGGTATGTCGCACCGTGAGCCTGAGAAGCATCCTCTATGACGCGCAGTCCATGCGCACGAGCAAAATCCATAATTGGCTGCATTTCGGCAGCGTGTCCATAGAGGTGTACGGGCAGAACAGCACGAGTGTGAGGAGAGCAGGCTTGCTCCAACTGCCGCCAGTCGAGCAAATAGGTCTCTGGCTCAACATCGACAAAGACGGGCTTAGCCCCCACCAGTGCAATTGCTTCAACCGTGGCAATAAAGGTGTTGGCAACGGTAATCACCTCGTCACCTGGGCCGATATCACACGCACGCAATGCTATGGCAAGTGCGTCAGTGCCCGAGGAGACGCCAACAGCGTATTGACATTGACAATAGGCAGCGAAATTGTGCTCAAACGCCTTGACCTGCGGTCCAAGGAATAATTGCATACCGTCAAGAACTTCTTCGAGCGCCGCCATAATTTCTGGCTTGAGTACACTATAATGCGCTTGCAAATCTACAAGAGGTATTTTCAAAAATGCTGTCTCCTCGTCTTTCCTCGCGCTTTTGGCGCTCGTGGTGTGAAAGTGCGCTGTGCTTCATGGGCTGAAGAGCACCATGCAACACAGCGCACTTTCATTTCAAGGAGATGAGCAAGCGGACCGATGCGAACAACAAAACGAGAACGCATAAGTCCTGAGACTACCACCTCCTAAGAACTTCTCTGGTAGAGCTAGTATAGCATTGAGTAGAGGCAATAAGGTGATGGTTGAGGTTAAGTATCGGTTGAGTTTACTTGATGCGGTAAAGAAGAAATAACCGATGTATCTTGACAGTGCCAAAAAACATAGCGAAACATTGCATAGCTCTAGTTCGCTACATTCTTTGTTTCTTTTGTACGGGGAACGACAATCCGTACTGGATGCACTGCACAATCCTCTACCCCCTCCGTCCCGAAGGCATCAGGGGCTACTTTTCTAATCGTGTTCCCCGCGCCGTTGATATCGGCATTGATCTCTCGTCCATTGGCTGCACGATACAACCCACGCTCTACCCGTTTCCCGCTAAAGGTGTGCTTGGTGTCGTCGCCATCCTTCCGTACAGGCAATGGGTCTAGGTCCAGCAAACTGGCTTTACTCGTGTAGCTCTCTTCGGTGACCTTCACCGTAATACCCACCAGTTCCGCTTTGTAGGTGAGCATCGCTATCAACCGCGCGTGCGGGATGCTGACAAAATTTTGATTATTCCTCTTGCCTATGTTGCTTTCTTGCTTCCAGCCATCATTCTTGCCAATCACGAGGGTACCTATGCCCTCTTTGACCAGCAGATCAACAATCCGCTTGCTCGCGGTGTGCATATAGTGCTCAATACGCCTGTTCCTCGTGGTGGTGAGACGCTCCATGCGCTTGGTGGTGCCCGTCTTGCCAAGCTGCTTCTGTAACGCTGCTCTCCGCTTGTTATAAAATTGGTTGATGCTTTTCACTGGACGCCCGTTAATAATTACCGATTGGAACTTCGGCTTATTTGAAGTTAGCGCTACCAGATTGTTCACCCCCAGGTCTATGCCAGCGTAATACGCAGGGTTCACTTCCGCTTGTTTGACCGCTTTCTCGTAGACGACTTCCACCACGTAAAACCCACTACGAGGTACAATCCGTGCCTGTTTCACGGCTGTCTGCGCGGTTTTCACTTCCATGCCTAAACCAGATGGGGCCAGCATGCCACGCTTTAAGGCCCTTTTCGAGATGGCCCCTTGTTCATAGACCAGCAGGTTGCGCCCGTCGCTTTTGTGTTTGTACTTGGGAAGCTGTGGCCG
>JAFATZ010000320.1 GCA_019243675.1 Ktedonobacteraceae bacterium
GGGGCACGCTGTTGGAATGTGTAGACCGAAGATGGGATCGGTAAACGTTTCGACAGTATCGAGCTGGCCAGCGATTGCGGCTCGCACCATAGCACGCGTGTAGTTAATATTGATGCGTGTACCTACGCCGTATGGGCCACCAGTCCACCCTGTATTAACGAGGTAGCAGCGTACATTGTGCTTCTCGATGCGCTCTCGCAACAGATTGGCGTATTCGCCTGGACGCAGCGGTAGGAAAGCAGCGCCAAAGCAGGAGCTAAACGTTGCCTGTGGCGTTGTCACTCCGGCCTCGGTACCAGCCAGCTTGCTCGTGTAGCCCGACAGGAAATAGTACATTGCTTGCTCGGTAGTGAGTTTTGAGATGGGTGGCAACACGCCAAAGGAGTCTGCCGAGAGGAAAATGACAGCTTTTGGATGACCAGCCATGCCAGACTGCACAGCATTGTCAATAAAATCTATAGGATAGGCAACGCGTGTATTCTCTGTTCGTGAGTCATCATCGTAGTCTGGTTCACGATTGTCTTTGAGTGTGACGTTCTCATAGACTGCACCAAAGCGTGCGGCATTCCAAATCTGTGGCTCGTATTTGGGCGAGAGGTGGATGCATTTCGCGTAGCAGCCGCCCTCGAAATTGAAGACACCGTTATCGCCCCAACCATGCTCATCATCGCCAATCAGATTACGGCTGGCATCAGCCGAAAGCGTCGTCTTGCCAGTGCCTGACAAGCCAAAGAAAAGAGCAACATCGCCTGCTGAGCCGACATTGGCAGAACAGTGCATCGGCAATACGCCCTCAGCAGGCAACATGAAGTTGAGAATAGTGAAAATTGACTTCTTCATCTCACCCGCGTAGTGCGTACCGGTAATCAAAACCAGGTGTTCCTCGAAATCGATAATAATAGCAGCTCCCGAGCGCGTCCTATGCGTATGAGGGGAGGTCAAGAAGTTGGGCACACACAGAATCGTAAACCTAGGGCGTTTACTGCTGAAGTCGCTTTCGTTGGCACGCAAGAAGAGTTGGCGTGCAAACAGGTTATGCCAGGCCAATTCGGTTATCACTTGAATGGGCATACGATAGCGAGGGTCAGCGCCAGCGGCAGCATCCAACACGTAGACATCGCGCCCTTGTAAATAAGCAGCAAGGCTATTGCGTACTGCCTCGAAGTTTTCTACCGACATCGGGTAGTTATTGTCACCCCACCAGATTTTTGTAGCGATTTGTGCATTTGAGACAATAAATTTATCCTTGGGAGAGCGACCAGTATGCAATCCTGTTATGGCCGTAAGCGTTCCATTGGCAGCCAGCACCGCCTCTTTGCGTGCCAGCGCATGTTCGACAAGGATAGCAGGAGAGAGATTACGGTAAATATTACCAAGGTTAGTTAAGCCATATTCTTGTAAGGTTTTTCTGTTGATCATCATTGTCATAATTTTCTACCTCCATGTAGGGCGCTACGTGGGCACGATAAATCGGACCCCTACACTCACCCATTTGCTGTTAGTCTATCACCTGATGTACATAACAACAACTATATTATCTCCATAGGTGTTGTTGTACAATAAAGGATAGGAGCATTCGCTGACTACACACGAGCGGAGAAAAAGCATGCAAACTGAGGTGAATCCTACACTGTCAAATGAGAGAGAGCAGGCATCACGAGGACTTCTCTTTGTGCTTTCAGCTCCGTCGGGCACAGGAAAAGATACAGTGATCAACGCGCTTAAAGAGCAAGGCATGGATTTTCACGTTGTGGCCTCTGTCACGACACGCGCGCCCCGTCCAGGTGAAAGTGATGGACATCCCTATCATTTCATCAGTCAAGCAGCCTTTGAGAGCATGATCGCTGCTGATGAACTGTTAGAGTATGCAAATGTTCATGGTAACTGGTACGGACAGCCACTCAACCCAATGCGGGAGAATCTGTCTGCTGGCCGCGACGTCCTACTCAAAATAGACGTACAGGGAGCAGCAACGATACGCCGCAAGCTACCGGGAGCAATCTGTATTTTTCTCACACCAGGCTCTGTAGAAGAGCTGGCTATCCGACTGAGCCAACGTAAGACAGAGACAGAGGGACAACGGCAGCGGCGCTTACAAGACGCCCAGGTAGAACTGGCTCAGCGAGACCAGTATGACTATGTAATTGTGAACCGACAAGGCCATCTGCACGAAGCGGTGGAGTGCCTACGTGCTATCATGGTCGCCGAACATTGCCGTACCCATCTACGCACCGTTACAATCTAATAGCAGCACCAAAGGGGGAATAGAAACTATGCAACAAGAGCGTTTTGAGCAATCGGGTACGACAGAACGCAACCTGTCAATGGAGCTAGTGCGTGTCACAGAGGCAGCCGCGCTAAGCGCCGGACGCTGGATGGGCAAGGGGAATAAAGGGATGGTCGATCAATCTGCAGTAGATGCGATGCGTCGTGCCGTCGATGGAGTAGATATGAATGGGGTGGTGGTTATTGGCGAAGGAGAAAAAGATGAGGCACCAATGCTCTATGTTGGAGAGCATATTGGAAACGGACAGGGACCAGAGGTTGATGTTGCTGTCGATCCTGTTGACGGCACGCGTCTGCTTTCCCTAGGCGTGCCTGGTGCGTTGGCTGTGGTAGCCACAGCCGAGCGAGGAACCATGTATTCGGCCCCCCCTGGCATCTACTACATGGAGAAGATCGCAGTTGGCCCAGCCATGAAAAATGTTATCGACATCAATGCTCCCGTTATGGTGAACCTGGATCGTATTGCGCGCGTGCGTGACGCTCATATAGATGATTTGACAGTTGTTATCTTGGATCGGCCACGCCATCAGGAGATGATCAAACAGATTCGCGAGGGAGGGGCACGTATTCGTCTGATTAGCGATGGCGATGTGTCTGCGGCAATACAGGCAGCGATGGAGGACTATAGCGGCGTCGATGTGCTCATGGGCATAGGTGGCGCACCGGAGGCGGTGCTAGCGGCGGCAGCAATCAAGTGCATTGGCGGGGAGATTCAGTGTAAGGTCTGGCCACGCTCTAACGAAGAGAGAGAGAAGCTCAAGGCCGATGGTATTGACCTTGAACGCGTCTATCGCACAGAGGACCTCGTAAGCGGCAAGGACGTTTGTTTTGCGGCAACGGGCATTACTAGTGGAGAGCTTGTCAAGGGCGTGCAATATTTCGGTTGGGGCGCACGTACATTCTCCATCATGATGCGTTCTCGCTCTGGTACGATACGCTTCATTGAGGCCCGTCACAAGTGGCGCAAAAGCAGAGGACAATAATGTTTTGTTGTTGTTGTGCGCGTGCAGTTCACACGCACAACAACATTCATGATAGTATGCGCAGTTTTTCGATGACGGCATCGGCCACCTGTGAGGTACCAACAGCGCTAGGATCATCTGGACGCATTTTGAGGTCGTAAGTAACATTTCTCCCTTCGGCGATCACCATCGTTACAGCTTTCTCCAAGCGGTCCGCGGCCTCTCGCTCTCCCAAATGACGAAGCATGAGTACTCCAGAAAACATCATCGCCATCGGATTGACTTTGTTTTGACCTGCATACTTGGGAGCACTGCCATGAACAGGCTCAAAGACAGCACACTGACTACCTATATTTGCTCCCGGTGCAACGCCAAGTCCACCGATGAGACCCGCTGAGAGGTCGGAGATAATATCACCGTACAGATTAGGTAACACAAGCACATCATATAATTCTGGTTTCTGTACAAGCTGCATACACATATTGTCCACAATGCGATCTTCATACTGGATGTCAGGGTATTCTTTGGCCACCTCATGAGCAATAGAAAGAAAAAGCCCATCGGAGAGTCTCATGATGTTCGCCTTGTGGACTGCGGTAACTTTGCGACGTTGATTGGCACGGGCATAGTCGAAGGCAAATTTGACGATGCGACGGGTTGCCGCTGCAGAAATCACTTTAATACTGAGCGCACAGTTGGTATCAAGGTGCTGACCGTTGTTACGGGCGATGGTGTCCAAGATTTCGTCATGTCCAGCCGTTCCCGCCTGAAACTCAATACCCACGTATAAGTCTTCAGTATTCTCGCGCACGATAATCAAGTCGATATTTTCGTAGCGCGAACGCAGACCTGGATAGGTCTTTGCGGGGCGGAGGTTGGCGTAGAGATCAAGCTTTTTACGCAGTGTCACATTGGCACTGCGCGTTCCTTTGCCTACAGGCGTCGTAATAGGTCCCTTCAGAGCCACTTTTGTGCGTTTAATTGACTCAATTACCTCGTCGGGTAGCACGGTGCCGCATTTCTCCAGCCCCCCTGCCCCTGCTTGGCATACATCCCATTCAAACTGAACTCCTGTCGCTTCTAACACGCGCCGGGTTGCTGCGGTAATCTCTGGTCCCGTCCCGTCGCCAGGAATGAGCGTTATTGCATGGGGCATAGTATCCTCCAGATTACAGACAGATGTGAATGACTGATTATAGCACAAAAACGCTTGCGCTATTTTACAGTTCTTCTTGCCCTACTAGCTACGGAAGCTACCTTGGGAGTTGTGCTCTTTTCTTTCTTTGTCTTTTCAGTGGTAGTGGATTTACGTTGAGTTGCCTTGCTACTCGCTGACACCTTCTCCTGCTCCTGCGCTTTTGGCTTCTCCTCTGTGTTGCGCTCAACGGCGACCACTTCTTGATAACAGACTGCATCCTGCCCAACCTTGGGGATAACCATGAGTCCACCACACTTGGGGCACACCTCGGCAACAGGGCGCTCCCAGATGGCAAAGTTACACTCTGGATAGTTGCTACAACCGTAGAAGATGCGCTTCTTCTGCTTTGTCTTACGTTCCACGAGGTCTCCGTGGCAGAGGGGGCACAGGGCACCAGTCTTATTCAAAAAAGAGCGACGGTAGCGGCACTCAGGAAAAGCCGAGCAAGAGAGAAAGCGACCAAAGCGCCCTGTGCGAATAACGAGGTTACGTCCACACTCGGGACACTGCTCGTCGGTTTCCTCAATCGGCTTTTGCACGCGGTCCATCTCCGCCTCAGCCTTCTGCATGGTAGTCTTGAAACCATCATAGAAAGAGCGCAAAAATTCTGTCCACGAGTGGCGTCCTTCCTCAACATCGTCCAGTTTGCGCTCCATCTCAGCAGTGAAGCCAGTGTCGACAATGTCAGGGAAGTGTTTATTCATGACCTCGTTGATAGTCTCACCTAACCACGTTGGGACAAAACGCCGCTGCTCTTGGTCAACATACCCTCGGTCCTGAATGGTACTAATAATAGGCACATAGGTGCTCGGGCGACCTATACCTTGCTCTTCCAATTCTTTGATCAAACTGGCCTCGGTGAAACGGGGAGGTGGCTGAGTAAAGTGTTGCTCTGGTTTCAAGCCGTGCAGTGTAAGCTCTTCGTCTACTTGCATGATTGGCAGAGACTTCTCGTCTTCCTCACGCGGCCAGACAGCATAGAAGCCTGGAAACTTCAAATGGGAGCCGTGCGCACGGAAGACATAGTGTTTCGCCACGATGTCTACGCGCACTGTATCAAACACAGCAGGCGTCATAAAGCTAGCAACGAAACGACGCCATATGAGGTTATAGAGCTTGAACTGATCCGGTGTGAGATAAGATTTGACCATTTGCGGTGTCAAGGTGACGTCGGTGGGACGAATAGCTTCGTGGGCATCCTGCGTGGTTGCTTTGGCCTTGCCTGCACGCCCCTGGCCTACATACTCTTGACCGAACTCGTTGCCAATATATTCCTTGACCTTGCCTTGTGCCTCGTCTGAAATGCGGGTTGAGTCCGTGCGCATGTAGGTAATGAGACCCTGATGGCCCTGCTTGCCTAATTCGATCCCTTCGTACAACTGTTGAGCCAAGCTCATTGTTTTCTTCGGCTTGAAGGAGAGCCGAACCGAGGCGTCTTGTTGCATAGTACTTGTAGTATACGGCAGATATGGCTGGCGGCGTTGCTCGCGTTCCTCATAGTTGAGTACCCTATAGGTTGCGCCTTGCAATTCAGCCAGAATAGCGTCGGCCTCCTCCTTTGAGGAGATCTTTATGCGACCTTTCTCTGTCTTTTGCTGCTTACCGTTGGAGGATGGACCTTGCTCTTCGCTCTCTGCTTCCTGCTCCTCTTTAGCGAGGGCTGCGACATCTTTGAGACGTGTTATGAGCACTGCCTCGAAGCGCTCTGGCTGTTGCTGCTTGCTCAGGGTCGCGGTAATGCTCCAGTACTCTTCGGGTACGAAGGCGCGAATCTGGGCCTCACGATCGCAGATCAAGCGCAATGCCACTGATTGCACACGCCCAGCGCTTGTACCCGATTGAATACGTCGCCAGAGCAGCGGGCTGATCTTGTAGCCGACAAGGCGATCTAGCACACGCCGAGCTTGCTGTGCATTGAAGAGGTCTTCATTTATCTGACGGGGCTTTTTAATGGCATCTTGTACTGCGCCTTTGGTGATCTCATGAAAAACAGCGCG
>JAFATZ010000367.1 GCA_019243675.1 Ktedonobacteraceae bacterium
TTGTGTTTGCTGCAGACACTTGAGCAACACTTCGGCAAACAGATGGTGGTAGCGGTACCAGCCTCGCTCGTCGTCTAGCGAGACCACAAACACATTCGCACGCTCCAAGGCTTCCAACATGGCCTGACTCCCATCGCTATCTTGGATAGCATCACAGAGTGGTCCGCTCAGGCGCTCTAGGATGCAGGTGTGCAACAGAAACGACTGCACCCTTGCTGACTGCTGTGAGAGCACTTCCTCACAGAGGTAGTCCAGCACGAGGTAATGGCTGCCCGTAAAACCTGCCACAAACCCAGCCACATCGCCGCGCTGTCGTAGGGAGAGCGCAGCGAACTGCAGTCCTGCTACCCAGCCCTCAGTGCGGCTCTGCAAGGCCACCGTTTCCTGGGGAGCCAAGTCCAGCCCTGTGGCCGCACTCACAAACGCCTTGACTTCCGAAGCATCGAAGCGTAACTGAGCTGCACGCAGTTCGCTGAGTTGCCCTCGTGCTCGCAACCGTGCTAGTGGCAACGGGGGGTCAGCGCGTGTGGATAGCACTAGGTGCATCTGAGGCGGCAGGTGCTCCAAGAGAAACATAATACCTCGATGAATAGGCTCTGCCTCAATAAGGTGGTAGTCATCCAACACCAGAGCAAAGTTCCCTAGCTCACGGCTGGCTAAGTCGTTGATGAGTCTAGCCAGCACAGTCTCGGCTAGGACGGGTTGGGGGAAGTGCGGCAGTGCCAGTGCGGTGGTGCCGATATGGAAGTCCAGCCTCTGCAGAGCAGCAATCACGTAGCACAGAAAGCGGGTGGGGTCATTGTCCTGCGCATCCAGCGAGAGCCAAGCTACGGGGAGGCTACTTTGGGCAAGCCATTGAGCCAGCAGAGTGGTTTTGCCAAAGCCAGCCGGTGCTGAGATGAGGATGAGGGCACACTCCATCGCCTGGCTGAGTCGCTCAATCAGATGGGAGCGGGCAACGAGATGCTCACGCAAACGCGGCACATAGAGCTTGGTGCTTAGTAGGGGATCGCCCTGCTGGTGAGTTTCCGTAAGTTGGACACTATTCGCCTGGGGGTTTGTAACTGTACTCATTACAGCAGAAGATCTCGACAACTGAGGCTCAGTCGCTCCCTCTGGCGATGACTTCGGCTCTCTGCTGATGATATCCATATAGCGGCCAGCAACGCGTACCTGGAGCAGTTGTGCCACCTGTTCAAGTCGGGCCAAACTCAGACCAGAGGTCTTGCCCAGATACGTTTTGCTGCGATTGTCATCCAGGGAGAGGCAAGCATACCAGTAACAGTCGCCATGCTGTCTGGCTTCTTTGTGCGCACTGTAATGGCCACCCTGACCCCAGAAGGCAAAAGAGGAGACCTGATCCAGCCAGACAAACCAGGCAGGACTGTCAGGATCAATATCCAGAGGGTTATGATCACAGCCCTCATAGAGTGTATACTGTTGTGCCTTCCCAGACCAGACAAGGGTGTAGGAGGGAACTTTTGGCATAAGACCTCCCTGATGAGCTATTCAAGCATGGTTACCCCCAACAAAGTCGTACCCAACATTGTTTCATGCTCTCTAGTATATCTGTTAGGCGAGAAGTACACAAGGCGCGTAACTAGTCAAATGGTCTATTCAATTTCTACAAAGGAAGATTTAGGCCCGAAGGTGCGCCTCCAAATCAAAATTTAGGACGTACCTCATAGCTGAATAGTCATTGAAAACTCATCTTTGTGATGTTTTTAGAGAAATAAGTGTATTACAGCTATTATAAAATCCGTTCTACTAGTGTATTAGCGAGTGCAAACGAGTAGTTCTGTCCTCGATCATGGGGATAGACTTGGAACATATTCGCTACCCACAAGCCCTCAAGCGGTGTATGTAGTGGCGGAATATGCTTGCGGTACTCTGTGGTGACGATGGGTTGAGCGTAGGGAGCCTTGAATATCCAGCTCTCTTGCACCCATGTTGGATCGAAGTTCGCGTTGATGCGCTTGAGATGGGGAAAGAAATCGGCCATAACCTGCTCTTTGCTCAGAGTGAACAGCGCATCGTCCATAGGGCGATAGTTGCCCAAGTAGACAAGATGTCGTCCCCCATATTCAGCGGGCGAGATGAAGTTCGTGTGTTCAAACAGGCCCGTGAAAGGATAGCCACGATCACAGATATTGATCCAATAGCTCTCGGTGAGTTGGTGGGCCAGCGAAAGAATAAGGCAATGGGTACCGTAAGCCCGACCCCAATCGTAACGCATACGATACTCATCGGGCAACTGGGGAATTAGGCGACAGGTGAGACGTGTGGGGAGAGTAGAAATCACGCGATCAAAGTGCCATGTCCCTTTGCTAGTAACAACGCGCCAACGTCCATCAATCTGGTTCACCTGTTCCACCTTCTCTACCTGTGTACCGAGTAGAGCCTTGCCGCCTCTCTCAGTGATGCGCTGAGCCAGACGCTCATAGAGCAGTTGAAAGCCACCGTGCAGATAGCCCAGGTGCGTCGTGCGATCATGAAGACGTGCCCAGAACCAAGGCAGAGCGATCTGATCGTGGAGGGTGCCAAATTTACTGATAAAGAGCTGCTCGAATACCACGCTATAAGGGCGCTCGCCCATCCAGCGGCGCAGCCATGCATGGGCAGTCTTACCCTCTAACAGGCTTGGGGGCACTAGTTTGAGAAAGCTGAGCACTGCTGCTACACGAAGACGCTCGTCAATGCGCCACGGCTCAAAGAGTAGCAAAGAAAGCGGTGAATCCAGTTGATGGATATGCCCACCAACCAAGCTGACGGTGCGTGGGCGTATCCATTCTAGTCGGTCAGCTAGGTCCAACTCCTCAATCGTTCTAATAGCCGTTCTGTCACTTCTAAAGAGATGGTGGTAAAACTTCTCTAGCCACACATCACCCACACGAAATCCAGCCGCCAACCCGCCAGCCAATTGCTCTTGCTCAAACACCATCACTGCCTGACCAGCTTGCGCAAGCCTATAGGCTGCCATCAAACCCAGCGCACCACCCCCGAGAACTGCGTATTGCATGGTTTTTCTTTTCCTCGTAGCGTTTCTTCTGTTACAAGCCTAGTAATTGTAACATATAATGGAAGCTCTATTGCATCTCTATCATTCTGCTAGTACGATTCGTCAAAATTAGAAAGAATGAGAGCCAATCAGGCAGTGCGAATGGGACAGAGCCACCCCAGGAACCGATCTCCTCAAAGGAAGGCGAGAAAAAGAAGAAGCTCGACCTGTAGCTTCCAGCCTCCCAATCGTGGTAGAATGCATCGGAGCGAGGGCAAGACCCTAGGGCGGGGGCCTAGTTGCGAGCTTAGTCCTCAACTCACCGCTTTCTTCACAAGCGCGCTGATCCTCGCCTCGCAGGCTTCGGTCAGCTCCGTCAGCGCGAAGGAGGTTGGCCACATGGCACCTTCGTCGAGGTTCGCCGTGTCGTTGAAGCCGAGCGTCGCGTACCTCGTGTTGAACTTCTGCGCGCTTTGGAAGAAGCAGACAATCTTGCCGTCCTTGGCATACGCGGGCATCCCGTACCAGGTTTTCGGCGAGAGGACTGGCGCGCTGGCTTTGATGATCTCATGGAGCCGCTTGGCCATGGCGCGCTCTGGTTCCGGCATCTCGGCGATCTTCGCGAGCACGTCGCTTTCCCCTTCCGCCTTGTTCTTGTTGGCACGCGCTTCCGCCTTCTGCTCTTTGGCGCGCTCCTTCATCGCGGCTCGTTCCTCGTCTGTGAATCCCTTGGACTTCTTGTTGATCGCGGCGGTGCTCTTGGCGGACTCCTGCGTGCCATTCTTTTCAGGTTGGCTCATAAAAACCTCCTCATACAATTTATAACTCCTACAGGAAGTATGCCAGATGAGAAGCGGTTTTGTCTAGGAAAGTTTTGTACCAGTGCTCCAGATTGGGGCCAAATTTGCTCATATTCCTCCAGGTCATTTACCACAGCGTCTACAAACAGACGTCATCGATCTCTATAAGGCTCATATTTACGTCCTCTCAAGTCGCCCTTGCCTGGATCATTGCTCGACCTAGCGTGACAGCCCCTATCGCAAGTGCAACTTCGGTTGGACAGGTCCACGAACTCATTAGTGCTGTGAAGCTTGAACTCAATAATGACGAGATCGAGGCTTTGAATGAAGTGAGTGACTGGCGTAAATAAATAGAGAGGAAGTCATGTAGCTTTCTTTCCATATATGTGCAAGGCTGTTATAATCGACATACATGTGGTTGATGTCACATATGTAGGAGGTCGTGTATGTCTTCGCAAGCAGTGAGAGTGAATGATCTCTCATCGAGCATTGATGCCTTTCTTCGTCTCGTCGATACTTCTCGTCTCAATGCAAACCAGCAATTGGAAGAGTGCCAAAAAGCTGAGCTTGGGCAATTCTTTACTCCTATGTCCGTTGCTCGGCTTATGGCCTCCATGCTGGTATGTAGCGAACCGATTGTTTCACTTTGCGACCCGTGCGCTGGCGTTGGGTCACTATTTGCCGCCTGCGTTGCCGAGTTGTGCTTGCGTCCCAACCTGCCACGAGAGATACACGTCACTGCGTATGAGATTGATGCGGTTTTAGTGACTCATTTGCACAATACACTTGAACTGTGCAACGAGATGTGTGGTAGTGTTGGGGTGACGTTTACGGGAGAAGTGCGGCACACAGATTTTATCGAGAGTGCTGTAGCATACATAAAAAATGACCCCTTTACGCCAATGCAACTGCGCCCAATCAATTGTATTATTCTCAATCCTCCCTATCGCAAGTTGCAAACAGGCTCAGCAGTCTGGAAACTGTTACAACGTGGGGATATCAAAACGACCAATCTTTACACAGGTTTTCTCTCTTTATGTATGAAGCTACTAAAGGTGAATGGCGAAATGGTCGCTATTACTCCAAGAAGTTTTTGTAGCGGCTCCTATTTCAAACCATTTAGAGAAGCGTTCCTTGACACAATGGCTTTACAACGCTTGCATCTCTTTGAGTCGCGTGACCATGCCTTTCGCGAGGATGACGTGCTACAAGAAACTATGATCTTTTCAGCAGTAAAGTCTTCTGCTACTCCAGCTACTGTACTTGTGACTGGCACTACTGGTCCAAACGATACTTTTGTGACTACTCGCAATGTTCCTTACAATGAGGTGATTGCTCCTAGCGACCCACAGTCTTGTATCAGAATCGTGTCAGACGAAAGTGGACAGCAGATAGCTAGACGGATGGCGATGCTTGAGGCTGATCTAGCTAGCCTAGATATCAGCGTTTCAACAGGAAGAGTGGTAGACTTCCGAGCCGAAGCGTTTCTGCGCTTCCTGCCAGAAGAAGGAACGGTCCCACTTATTTATCCAACGCATCTTGCTTCTGGCAGCGTTGTCTGGCCAAAATTAGAGGCTAAGAAGGCTTGTGCTCTTGTCGACACGAACCAAACTCGCGCTTTGCTGGTACCGAATGAGCATTATGTACTTGCGCGGCGCTTCTCTGCCAAAGAAGAGAAGAGGCGTGTTGTCGCAGTTCTCTACGAGCCGCAAGCCTTGCCGAGTGCGTACGTGGGCTTTGAAAACCATCTGAATTATTTTCACCACAATACACATGGACTTGACCCGCTGCTTGCAAAAGGGCTTACTGCCTTTCTCAACTCGACTCTCGTTGATCTGTATATTCGGTCTTTCAATGGTCATACGCAGGTGAACGCTACTGATTTACGTAATATGCGTTATCCGAGACGGGAGCAGTTGGAGCAGCTCGGTGAACTATTACCAGATGAGATGATGACACAGGATGTTATTGATGGTTTAATTGAGGAGATACTGTTCTCTACAAAAGATCAAAGCCGCCAAGTCCGAGTGCCACTATGAACGACGGAGCCAGGCGAAGAATAGGAGAGCCTGGCTGATCTCCTTTACGCTGCTGGGCTGACCTCCTCTGCTTCGACTTGGAAGCCAAAGTCGAGCAGTACTGCCGCATCCACGAACCGTTGATCAACGGAGGAGCTATGGAAGATCACCGCGATGAGTATGTGTCCATTGCGCCTCGCCTCTGCGATCACGCAGGGTCCAGCTTGGTCAGTCGTGCCTGTCTTGATCCCAATAGCTCCTCGATAGGTCACGAGCAGCTTGTTGGTATTGGTCCAGATATAGGCGTGATGCTGAGGGGTTGTCGCGACAGAAAAAGTGACCGTATCAACGATCTGTCTGAAGAGCGGCTCCTGCATTGCTACCTCGCTTAGCCGCGCCATTTCCGTCGCCGTCGAGTGGGTAAACTTGCCCTGTGCGTCGGGAAGGTGGAGGCCATCTGGCGTGACAAAGTAGGTGTGCTTCAGCCCTAGCGCCTGCGCTTCCTGGTTCATAGCCTTGACAAAGTGGGGCACACCGTCAAAGAGCTGATCGGCCAGCGCCTGTCCAGCGTCAGCCCCTGAGGGCAGTAGCAGGGCATAGAGCAAATCTTTGACCGTCAGCCTGTCGCCGACAAGCAGGCCCGCGTTGCTGGCATTGTTGTCAAGGACATAATCGATATAGGCTTGTTTGACCACGAGAAGGCGGTTGAGTTCTCCGTCTTCGAGCACCAGTAGAGCGGTCATGATCTTGGTGGTGCTCGCCATTTCCACCTCCTCTTGAGCATCCTTGGAGAAGAAGACCTGCTCTGTCTCTGGGTCGATCAGATAGGCATAGGTCGCTGCAATCTTCGGAGGAGCAGGTGGCAGAACTCGCCTCGCGGCATGAGCAGTGCCGTTCTGGTTCAGCAAGAAGAGGCTGCAAACTGTGAGGAGTGTCACCACCAGCACAACCCTCTGGCTGGGGCGATGAAAGAGCACATTCATAGAATCTCCAAATTCTGTTGGGAAGCAGTTGTTTTTTGTCTTTACTAATGTGTTTATCATGTCAGGTACTCGACAATCCGACTGCCCTGGCAGCAACGAGAGTACGGGCAAACGGCTCTCAGGAAAACCCGCAAGGGCGTCCTTGGTTAAGCAAACTCCTGGTGGCGGCCGCACACGCGGCCGCTCATATCAAGAACACCTATCTGCCTGCATTCTATCATCGCATCAAAGCACGGCAGGGCGCAAAGCAAGCCATGATGGCGGTAGGACATGTAGTTTTCGTCATTTGCTATCATGTGCTCAACTGCCAAGTCGAGTATCAAGAGCTAGGAGGGAACTATTTCGATGAGCACGAGCGGCCCCGACTTGAAAAAGGCAGAAAAAGCATGTAAGCTTTAGACAGGCAGTCCATGATAACTGTTTGGTTTGTTTCAACGAAAGGATTTGAATGATGGCTGACTTCACACCAGAGCAACAGGCAACCTTAGAGAGCTGGGGATATAAGTCGGGGGATATCACATGCACCAAGCCTTCGGATGAGCCTGAGTATTACCCGAACCCAACCGATCCCGGCTCGTTCTATCAATGCAGTAATGGAGTTCCGTATTTGCAGCCATGTCCCGCTGGTCTGGTCTTCAATCCTACGGTCAATCCTGGCCCTGTGTGCGACTGGCCAAGCAATATCCCTGAACTCGTAAAATTATGGTATTCCCAACAGGGCATTACCATAGAATAGCTTTATGGCGCTTGACTTCTCCACACGGGAAAACAGAAGGAGTTGATAAGCGATGCAGTGCTATTCCTTTTAGATCAAAAAACGTTTCTGCATTTGCATAGTTCTTGATATTTTCCTCACCGGAGGACTATAGTAAGTATAAACTACTACTTAGCGCGTATTCATGTGTACCCGTATTGGTAAGGAACTTTTATGATCAATCTCTACAACAAGTTCGACAAGATAGACGCGAGTATTAATCGGTGGCTGGTGCGTTACAGCGTCATATTGCTACGCATCAGTATGGGGGCTGTGTTTTTTGGGTTTGGTGTGCTGAAGTTCTTCCCGAATGTCAGTCCAGCACAGAGCATCGCTACACACACGCTGAGCGTGATCAGCTTCGGCTTACTACCAGCGAGCGTCTCTATCGTGTTTGTGGCCTCCTTAGAGTGTGCCATCGGCTTGTGCTTCCTCACTGGTAAATTCTTGCGCATCGCGGTATGGTTATTGCTTTTCGAACTCATCGGTATTCTGTCACCACTCGTGTTGCTGCCCGGCGAGCTCTTCACCGGGCCTTTCCACGCCCCCAATCTGCTAGGGCAGTACGTCCTCAAGGATGTGATATTGGCTGGCGCTGGAATGGTAATCGCAGCCAACTTGAGGAAAGCATCCTTGAGCACAAAGTACGAAGTTGAGAGGGAGAGGCTCTCAACCAGTGGACACCAGATGAGGGAGGAAGCTGATCCATTAACTCAGCCTGTTCCCATGCCTGGTCTGCTGAAGAATCGTGTCATTCCCTCGGATGATATGGCTCGCACCATTCTGTCGGATGCTCGCGAGAACAAGAGCGTCTCAAAGCGCACGATAAGCAGAGAAAGAGGAGCCTGATAGCTCCTCTCGCGGCTGCATAATTTTCTATCAATGCGTCCCCTCCTGCCCCGCCATCCAACGCAAATTCGGCTTACGTGCGGCCAGAGCTTGATCGAGTCGACCCACAACGGTGGTGTGGGGAGCGGTTGTGACGAGTTCGGGGTTGGTGCGCGCCTCCTCGTTGATCTGGCGCATGACACTGACGAAGTAGTCGAGTGTCTCACGTGTCTCGGTCTCGGTGGGTTCAATCATGAGCGCTTCATGGACGATGAGCGGGAAGTAGGTGGTGGGAGCGTACATGCCGAAGTCGAGCAGACGTTTGGCGATGTCGAGCGCGGTGACGCTGTATTCATCCTTCTGGCGCTGCGCTGTAACCACGAACTCGTGCTGGCAGGTTAGTGGATAGGCAATATCATAGTCCGGCGCTAACTCGTGCTTGAGGTAGTTGGCGTTGAGAATGGCACTCTCCGCGATGTGCTTGAGGCCATCGGGGCCGTAGGTGCGGATGTAGGTGTAGGCACGCACGAGCACGCCGAAGTTGCCCGTGTTAGCGCGTACTTTGCCAATGGATTGCGGTCCAGGCTCTTCCCAGTAGTAGCTCTGCTCTCCCTTGGCAGGCAGAGGACCAGGCAAGAAAGGCACAAGGTGTGACTTGACGCCGATGGGTCCGGCACCTGGACCGCCGCCACCGTGAGGAGTGCTACATGTTTTATGCAGATTGAAATGTACTACGTCGAAGCCCATATCGCCCGGACGGGTAATGCCCAACACGGCGTTAGCGTTGGCACCATCATAGTAGAGCTGCCCACCAACTTCGTGGATGAGCCGGGCGATCTCCGCAACATTGGCATCGAAGAGGCCCAGCGTGTTGGGGTTGGTCAGCATGATAGCCGCGAGATTGGCCCCGTTCGCTTCGAGCAGCGCCCGCAAGTGACTCATCTCGATGCCCCCCGTCTGGGAGTCGGTCTTGACCTCGACTGCTTTGTAGTCGGCCAGTGTGGCGCTGGCAGGATTGGTGCCGTGTGCATTGTCTGGGATGAGCACAATGTGACGGTGCTCCTCGTTGCGACTGCGGTGATAGGCTTTGATGAGCATCAGTCCAGTTAGCTCTCCATGCGCGCCTGCAGAGGGCTGCAGCGTGACACGCGCCATACCTGCGATCTCGGCCAGATACTGCTCTAACTCGTATATTAACTGCAGCGTGCCCTGCACCGTGTGTTGCGGCTGCAGTGGATGAATACGCGCAAAGCCGGGCAGAGCAGCCATATCCTCGTTCAACTTGGGGTTGTACTTCATCGTACAGGAGCCGAGCGGGTAGAAGCCAGTCTCCACACCGAAGTTGCGCTGTGAGAGGTGCGTGTAGTGGCGCACAAGCTCAATCTCGCTCACTTCTGGCAACGGAGCAGGCGTTTCACGCAGTAGCTGAGCGGGTATCATGCTTTCCAGCGGCTCGGTGGGTACGTCCATTGTCGTCATTGTCGCCGTCCGCCGCCCCGGCGCTCCCTTTTCAAAGATCAATGTCTCAACGCTCATGCGCGTACCTCCTGCAATACCTTGACTAGGTAGTCGATG
>JAFATZ010000052.1 GCA_019243675.1 Ktedonobacteraceae bacterium
ACGTAGGGTGGCGAAGGGATTGAGGAATAGGTTGAGCATAGTTGCTCGCCAGCCGAGGAGTGGCAAAGCATGCGGACCAGGGATGGTCTGCTTCGGAATCGTGATGGTTGTCATAAAGCACCTTCTTGTGCATGGCTCTACGAGGAACCCATGCGTTCTTGCATCTGTTGCTCACAATAACTGCAAATCTGTTCAAGAAATTGAATCATATGAGGTGTGATTACCTCTTGTAAAGTTGCCTGTGTATGTCTCAGATTATATCATATAAAGCTTAGCAGCTTAGCAGGTCAAAAACATCGGGGGTCAAAGCGCGACTATAGTACCATTTTACGTGACGGAATATGACTTCTTGACAAGTTCATTGCGCCTCCCTATACTTGACTTAGTACATCAGGTTAATCACGTATAAATACGAGGGATACTTTATCAAGATTAAAAAACTACTTATGCCGATGAAAGTTCATCTGTCAAGAAAGGACCGAAAGGAAACTATGCTTCCCCCACTGAAATTGATGGCTATTCTTGCTCACCCTGACGACGAGTCGTTGGCCTTGGGTGGGACACTAGCAAAATATGCCTTTGAAGGGGTAGAGACCTCTCTGGTAATAGCAACACGAGGAGAGCGGGGATGGAAAGGCAACCGAGCAGCATATCCGGGAGAAGAGGCTTTAGGCTTCATCCGTGAGATGGAGGTACGAGAAGCAAGCGATGTGCTCGGCGTTTCGCGTCTCGACTTCTTAGACTACATCGATGGTGACTTGGACCAAGCTGATAGCGCTGAGGCCGTGGCCAAGATTGTCAGCCTGCTGCGACGAATACGACCTCACGTTGTTGTCACTTTTGGACCTGACGGCCTCTATGGCCACCCAGATCATATAGCTATTTCTCAGTTCACTACCGCTGCTGTGCTGTGCGCTGCTGACCACAACTACATTCACGCACAGGACTTTGCGCCTCACCGTGTGTCAAAGTTGTATTACAGAGTTGCGTCAAAAGAGTGGTTTGCAAAGTACATGCCCATCTTCGGCGAATTGATTATGCATGTTGATGAACAGGAGCGACGTGCGCTGTGCTGGGTCAACTGGGCGATCACGACTCGCATTGATACAAAAGCGTACTGGACGCATGTGTGGCAAGCGGTGCGCTGCCATCAATCCCAACTCCCAGACGAGAGGGTTCTGCAGGATGTATCAGAGGAGGACCAGGAATACCTCTGGGGATCGCAAGAATATTATCGAGCCTTCAGCCTGGTCAATGGGGGGCGCAGAGAAGAACACGATCTGTTTGAAGGACTGCGCTTTCGGGAAATGACGGACTGCGACGACATGCGTCATACGGTCTCACTGGTACAATCTCATAAATAACAACGTGAGCTAATCCAATAGGCAAGTTGTTAAGCTGTGCTTTCCCGTTTGTGATACTATACCTACATTATGGTAAGTAACCAGTTGTTGCATATCAACATTCCTACCGCGCAAGGACACCTGGAAGGGATTCTGAAGCCGCAGCAGGATGGCTCACAGCCGCGTTATGTCGGACTGGTCTGTCATCCACACCCGCTAGGTGGTGGCACGATGCACAATAAGGTCGTTTTCAAGGTGGCTCAGACGTTGCAGTCGCTTAATATTCCGGCGCTGCGCTTTAATTTCCGTGGGGTAGGACACAGTACAGGGATGTATGATGAGGGCCGTGGCGAGATGGATGATGTGCGCTATGCGTTGGAGTTTCTCAGTCGCCGCTATCCAGGCACTCCTGCTATCATCGCTGGCTTCTCGTTCGGTTCGTACGTGGGCATGCGTGTTGCTGCACGCGATGATCGAGTGCAGGCGATGATTGGCCTGGGAGTGCTTGCGCGTTGGTTTGATGGCAATACGCTACAAGGCTGTCACAAACCCAAGTTGCTTATTCATGGGACGCAGGACGAATTAGCGCCCTACGATCAGACCGTCGCATGGTTCGAGCAGTTGCCAGCTCCCAAACGCTTTGTGCCGATACAGGGTGCTGACCATTTCTTCCAGCACCGACTCGACGAGGTGCAGGCTATTGTTATTGATTTTTTGAGCACGTTATGATGACGCTGCGCAAAAATTCTCATCAGGCATCATGAGCTATCGTGAACGCTCCTGTCACCATTCTTTAGGTAAGAACGTGTCTTCTATGAAGGAAAGAGATAAATGCTTTCTCGTCTGAGAAAGCTACGACGAGACTAAAGAAAAGGAGTAGACACATGGTGCAATTTGGTTGGAAAGCAGCACCGGAACAGTATCCACCAGTCGACTTGATGCAGTATGCAATTGCCGCAGATAGGGCAGGCTTTGACCTGCTGGATTGCAGTGATCACTTTCACCCTTGGAGCGAAGCGGGCCAAGCTGCGTTCACCTGGACGTGGTTTGGGGCCGTCGCTGTACAAACGCAGCGTATTACGCTCAGTTCTGGGGTCACCTGCCCAATTCTACGCTATCATCCGGCCATCATTGCCCAAGCAGCGGCAACGGTCACGCATTTTGCTCCCCAGCGCTTTGTGCTTGGCGTAGGAACTGGCGAGGCACTTAATGAGTTTGCCGCCACGGGGGAATGGCCCAGTTACGATGAGCGTCGCGCTCGGCTCACCGAAGCAATCGCGTTGATGCGACAATTATGGAGCGGTGAGCAAGTCAGCTTTGATGGAACCTATTATCAGACGCGAAAAGCGAAGTTATATACTGCGCCCGCCTCTCCAATACCGATCATTGTCTCCGCCTTAGTTCCTGAGAGCGCGCAGTTTGCTGCTCAATATGGTGATGGACTATGGAGTGTGGGTGGAAAACAGCCAGACATCTATCAAAACATCATCAAAAACTTCGAGGAGAGCGCCCAGCAAGCTGGCAAAGATGCAAAGCGTATGCCTCGCTTCATTGAACTGA
>JAFATZ010000083.1 GCA_019243675.1 Ktedonobacteraceae bacterium
CACCTCGTCCAAGAGAGCTGCCCTCTCTAGGCTGCTCTCCACTGTCTCTTTGATAAAACTATTGGATTTGCCCTGCACACGCAGGCCATAAGCAACATTTTCAAAGATTGATTTCGGGAAGGGATTGGGGCGCTGGAACACCATGCCGATGCGCTGACGCAGCATCACAACATCTGTACTCTTATCATAGATGTTAGAGCTATCGAAGATAGCCTCGCCTTCCGTACGCGTGTTGAGGATGAGATCATTCATACGATTGAGCGTGCGCAAGAAGGTAGACTTGCCACAGCCGGACGGACCGATCAGCGCAGTGACTTGGTGCTCACGTAACTGTATCGCCACATCGTAGAGAGCCTGCTTCTTGCCATAAAAAAAGTTCAAATGCTTGACATCTATTATCACCCCGGCAGCAGGGTCGAGCCTTTCATGAGCATTGAAGGTGCCCATAATCTCGGATGGAGATGCATTCAACGGTTTGCCCTGTTCTGCTGCCTCAGTGCCAGTGATTGTCTGTGTGGGTTGTGGTTGATTAAGCCTAGAAGGCTCCATAGTCATAGATAGTCTCTCCTTTGTACACCTTCTCTTATTTTACAGTAGCGGATACTCTTTGTGTAATGGGATGGAGGTATCGACAATAAGCCGATCGGCGAGCACAACAAGACGAATGTAACGCCCAGCCAGGGCTTTGCTAACAAAGTAGGGACGGCCTTCATAGGAGATGTGACCACTTCGTGCTACCTTGCGTGAAAAGATGCCTGCGCCCTCCGGCAACTGTGCATTTCCACTTTGAGAGTTGGTTGAAACGTTCATGGCACTATCCTCGATTCTCTTATTTCAGGTGACATTTAGCAATCGCATCCTGCAAATGGAAAACGCCTCTACGCGGCTGTGACTCGTCGCTCAATATAGCGACCGAGAACACGTGCCCCTAAATTGATAATCAGTAAGAGTAGAATGAGCAGTGTGGCAGATCCTGCGGTAATGGTCGTTTCTTGAGCAGTGGTCAAACCGAGACTACCCGCCCCCGGTCCAGCTACATAGTAGAGATGGGTCGTCAGGGTATCGCTGGCGATGGATGGATCCAGTGTGAACACATTTGATGGATTGTTCAGACCCATAGTGAACAGCAGAGCGGCAGCCTCGCCGATGATCTTACCAGCGGTCAGGATAAATGCAGTCACAATGCCAGGCAGAGCAGAAGGAATGACCACTGTACGAATCATGCGCCACTTGGTCGCCCCTAGAGCCAGCGCACCTTCGCGCAATTCGCGTGGCACAGAGGCCAGGGCACTCTCGAAGAGACGAAGCGCCAGGGGTAGATTCAAACACAGTAGGGTGAGAGCACCAGCTATGCGGCTAATACCCAAGTGCAATGAGATGCTGAATGCCAGCACACCAAACAAACCTAGCACAATAGATGGCACAGAGGCCAGCGTCTCCGCTGCAAAGTGAAACGCTGTGACCAGCGCTCCTTGGGTAGCATATTCGATGAGATAGATAGCCGCTGCCAATGCTATCGGCATTGATATCACTTCAGCCAGGATGAGAATATAAAATGTGTTGAATATCTCACGACCAACGCCAGCATCGCTCGTGCCATAGAACTGTGGCACAAAGAGATAAGCCGCTCCTTGCACGAGCAAGTAAACAATAATACCAACAAACAGCACCGCAATGATAGCAGCAATGACCCATAACACACTTACACCGATCCTATTGCCCACCTCGATGCGTTGCACAATGCGCTTCAGTTCCTCTACCCGCTCATTACCTCGTGCGGGTGCTTGCACTGCTTGCTGTGCGCTCATTTGTATACACTCCTGCTAGCTAGGTAACGACTAATGGACACAAAGATGAATGAAATCACTAGGAGGACGAATGCCAACGTATAGTAGGCATCACTAGCTGCACCAATGGCCTCTCCAAAGCCGTTTGCAATCGCTTGTGTGATATTGACATTTGGCTGGAAGAAAACGGCGAGAAGGTTTTTGAACGAGGGTAAGCTGCTGCCACCCAGTACTAGACTCACTGCGAGTGTCTCACCAATGGCACGCGCCATGCCTAGTACAACAGCAGTGGCTAGACCAGTGGTAGCCGCAGGAAGCACAGCATTGACCATCATTTGCCAGCGCGTCGAGCCTAGAGCTAGGCTTGCCTCACGTATGCTGTTCGGTACAGCTCGCAATGCATCGATAGAGATGCTGATGATAGTAGGCAAGATCATAATGAGTAGCACTACTATTGCCGCTCCCCATCCGAAGCCAGCAGTTTGATGATTTCCTACGATGTTACCAACCAGCCGCAGCAAGAATGGTACGATCACCACTAGACCGAAGAAACCAATCACTACCGACGGCATACCAGTAAAGATTTCAATCAAGGGTTGTAGAAGGCGCGTCAGCCAGCGTGGGCTTAGTTCAGTAAAGAAGAGAGCCATGCCGAATGAGAGCGGTGTAGCAATCACTACCGAGATAAGCGTTATAACGATAGAGCCGAGAATAAGCCCTCCTGCTCCGAAAGAGGGAGGGGTGAAACCACCGTTGCCAGTAGGATCCCAATTCGTGCCAAAGAAAAAGGTACCGACGTTTGCACCTTCACCAAACACCTTAAATGCATTAGCACCTACAAACGCGAAAATCGCGACAATAACCAGAACGACCAGGGCAGCACAAATCAGGAAAACAATACGCGCTGTGTGATCAGCCGCGTAAGATGCCTGAGACCTTTGCTGTACTTGCACAAACACACTCCTTCCTGACAGAGCGCACAGGGAGAGGCGCGATTCATCGCGCCTCTCTCTAGCAAACGTTTTTAGCTGGTTGGCTGATGTGCTTGCAACGCAGCGGGCTGCATGTCGGTGATCGCAACGAAATCGAGTGACTGTGCGGCTGTCTTACCATCAGGACTCAGCATATAATCGATCAGCGCTTGAGCAAGGTCTTTTGGCTTGCCCTTGGTGTACATATGCTCAATGTTCCAGAACTTGTAGGTATTGTTTTTCACCATATCGGCAGTCGGACTATTCCCATCAATGTTCAGAATAGTCAACTTCGAGCCTTTGGCAGCGCTCAAAGCCACGTAACCAATAGCACCAGCAGTTTGCTGCACGTTTTTCACAACGGTACCAGTACTGTCAGTGGTCAAATCCTGCGGACCAGCGACTGTCTCCACCGTACCAAGCACATACTTCTGGAAAGTAGCACGTGTACCAGAGCTAGTCGGGCGACTCACCACTACGATAGGCAGATCTGGTCCACCGACCTGCTTCCAGTTAGTCGTCGCTCCACTGTAGATACCCTTCAACTGATCTGCCGTGAGATTCGTCACGCCCGCCACCTGGCTGTTCACAATAAGGCTGAAAATGACGACCGACACCTGATGGTCAAGAAGGTCGGGTTGAGCAGACGTGGCAAAAATGTCGGAATCACCGACATCAATGGTACCCTTCTCTGCGTTCGTCAGACCAGTACCGCTACCACCGAGGTTAACGGTGATTGACGCACCACTGCACTTGGCTTGATACGCCTGCGCAACTTTTTGCACTAAGGGTGCCAGAGCAGTCGAGCCAGCGGCAGTGATACTACCCTGGACACAATTGTACGAGCCAGGGGTACCCAGCGAACTGCTTGCTGAGGGGGTGCTAGTACCGGTGTTACTACTACCGCTACCACAAGCGGAAATAAGAACCATCATCGCGATTGCTGCTATAGGGAGTGCAACACGCCATTGCTTCACCATAATTTCTCCTGATTCTCTCATATAATATTATTTAGTGACAAGCGCCACATTGCCTTACCATTAATTGGTATACGCTTGCTACCATTGTAAATATACTGTACCATTGGCTGGTTAACTGTGCTTTATGGATATGTTAAGACATTGTTAAACTTTCCCTAGGGATAGGTGATGTTTTTTAACAGAAGCTTAGGAAAGCAAAAATTCTCTCACAATCCCCTCAGACTCTCTCTCCATTCCCTCACCACCATCTACCCACACAATCCTCCGGTCCTTGCGAAACCAGCTCAACTGCCGACGGGTAAAATCATGAATAGCGTATTTCAGCCGCTCTACCATCTTGTCCTGGCTGGCAAATTTGCCTTGCAAGAAACGTGTGATGAAACGGTATTCGAGGCCGAGGGCGTCTAATCTTTCGGCACTCACCCCTTGGGCGAGCAGGTCGCGCACCTCTTGCACCATGCCCTGCTGCATCCTCTCATCAACGCGTGCGTCGATGCGTTGATACAAGACGGAGCGCTGCCAGTATATGCCGAGCAGCAGGCTGCGATAGAGGGGTGCTGCTGCTCCTCTCTGCTGCGAGAAGGGTTTGCCCGTTATAAGGCATACCTCTAACGCCCGAATGATACGGCGAGGGTTGTTGTGGTCGATGACCGCTACGCTCTGCGGGTCTCTTACCTCTAGCTCGGCCAGTACGTCTGCTAACGGGCGCTTCTCAAGTTGGGTACGCAACTCTGGATGAGGCGGCACGTGTGGAATGTCGAGGTGATCAACGACGGCCTGGATATAATGCGGGGAGCCACCAACTAGAAAGGGCTGGTGCTTGCGTGCCAGAATAGCATCAATGGCACTAATGGCATCACGTTGGAACTGTGAGACGCTATATATTTCTCGTGGATCAACAATGTCGAGTAGGTGATGAGGTACAAGCGCTCTTTCGGCTGGTGTCACTTTTGCCGTGCCTATATCTAGCTCAAGGTAGACCTGGCGCGAGTCTGCTGAGACAATCTCGCCGTGAAATTTCTGCGCCAATGCAATACCCAGCGCACTTTTACCCGATGCTGTCGGGCCAAGAACAACGATGAGGGGAGCAAGCACTCGTAGGTAAACCTCTATAGTATATTAGCTTTGATCCTCTTGCAAAAGGTAGTCGAGACGCAATGGCAGCAGTACTCCGACGCTACTACCCACTAAGATACCCAGGACTGTAAACCATCCAAAGGAGACACCCAGCGTGAGTAAGTATCCTAGGAGCGTACCTGCTACACAGGCAATGGCAAAAGCGAAAAGGCGAGCACGTTTTAATAGCCAAGTGACAGCTTCTAGCATGCGATCACTTATCACAGGATGAGTGGTGACAGTTGCGGCTAATGAAGCAACAACTAGCAGAACAGTGAGTTGCAACCAGGCAAGATCAATATGTAGCAAGCCCTCCCAGAGTAACCTCGTCACTGCTAGAACTGACAGCGCTCCTGCCATACTCGTGCATACCTGGTCAATAGGGTCATTGAGAGTCCAGTTGCTATCCCAGCGCATCAGTAGAGCGCCTAAAGTCGTCGCTGGTATCATACTTGCCAAGGTGAGAATGAACCACGGGTTTGGAGGTAGTGAGGATGCATGCCACGTGAGAGCTAACTGCGAGACGAGTGTGTAGAATAGGCTTGCAACCATAAATGCCGCGGCAAACGTCAGACCACGTTGCAGCCACACACGTTGTTTGGGCGAGGCTTGCAAGGCATCCCAGCCAGCAGAGGGAGTGCCGTTTGAGCTGGGCGGCCCATATTTTGTCTTATACTCGTAGTCGTGCGCCGTGCGTATTGTAGGTGACTCTTCCGCCAGTATCTGCGCTTGTGGCTGTTTGGGGACTGTCAGATTGCCCATCGTTAGCGCATCATCATCGTCCGCGTCCGGCTCGGCATCAACCGTTTTAGCGCGACGCCAACCATTCGCTTGTTGAGGGGCGGAAGCCATGATATGGGCCTCCACCGTGACTACGACGTCACGTTTTGTATACTCTGCATCCGGTGAAATAAGGATAGTACCGCTGTAGGATGTTGAAGTACGTAAGTGCCTGCCGTTGACGCGCACATTCACTTGCGTGCTCACACCATCAAATTGTACCTGATCAACCAGAATCCACGGCTCAGTAGCACGTATTGTGCCCCTCACAGGCATGCCCTGATCTTGCGCGATAGTGATGAAGAGTGGGGTAGAGATGTCGGCATAGACCTCACCGAAGTCGAGCGCTCGCGGCGAGACGGTCAACGACGAGGCAGGTTTGCGCCCTCCCAGGGAAATACGACTCCCAGATTGCGATACTGGCCTCACTGCGCTTGCCTGGCTGCTTCTCGTTGATGGTGCATTACTAGCAATACGCGCTGCCGGACCCATCACTACACGCAAAAATTGCTCCACTGCCTCTTGTGGATCATCCACGAGCGAGCGAATGTGTCGTGCAGCTTTCGCTAGGTCCAGGTCGCCAATCTCGTGTAACCATGACTCAATCTCACCGCTCGCAAGATAGTCTGAGGCCGCATCGGGATAGCGAGCACACAGTATCGCTAATTCCTCTGGGGTTGTCGCCTCTTCGCCATTATCAAATAGAAAAGTACCTGCACCTAGTAAGGCGCGCCGTAAAGACGCAATATCGGGATAACGGTCATCAGGAGAAAGAGACGTTGCCTTCTCCAGCGCCCGTGCAACTGTCGGGGAGATTTGTGGATTGGCAGCGCGCACGTTCTTCAAGCCGAACCCTGTTTCGGAAAAGGTATTCGTCAACAACTGGAAGAGGGTCATAGCCAATGAATAGATATCAGAACGCTCGTCGGTCTGAGCCTTGCCATACTGCTCTGGAGGCGCGAAGCCAGGGGTGCCCAGCAGTTGCGTATCCTGTGGGCTAGTGGAACGGAAGAAGCGTGCAATGCCAAAGTCGATCAGCTTGATGCGACCATCACGCGTCAACATCACGTTACCGGGTTTCATATCGCGGAAAATAATGGGAGGGCTCTGGCTGTGCAGATATTCCAGTACATCACAGAGCTGACGCGCCCAACCAAGCACACGCCGCTCTGGAAAAGGAGCACCGTTGCGTTCGAGCAAATCCTCTAGCGTAAAGCCATCGATGTATTCCATCACCATGAAGTAGCGCGAACTCTCACTAAAGAAGCCTGTAAAGGCGGGCAGATTGGCATGATTCAATCCCCAAAGCATTTTCGCTTCTACTTTGAAGTTTTGAACAGCCTGCCCGCGCTCTTGCGGGGGCACCATCGACAGACTCATCTCTTTAATGGCGCAAATCGTCTGACG
>JAFATZ010000092.1 GCA_019243675.1 Ktedonobacteraceae bacterium
CGACGAGGGATACGGATGACCCCTTGTTGCACGCGTGCTTCATTGCGAAAACGCCGATAGAGCGCAATACGATTGGGAATAACTGTGCGTTTGACAGTGAGTACGAATTCATTGTCTTTGATCGCAATAGACTCAAGCCCTAGCCTCATTGCTTCTGCTTTGAGGCGTACAAGCGTGAGGAGATTCTGTACCGGAGGTGGTGGAGCACCAAAGCGGTCGTTCATCTCGGCAGTCATGGCCTCTACCTGTTGCGGCGTACTCAAATTAGCCAGGCGTTGATAGAAGTTTACTTTGAGCGTGCGATCCCCGATGTACGCATCTGGCAGATAGGCATCAAGAGGAAGATCAATGGTGGCACTTGCTGTACTTGTTTCGACCTGTTTCCCTTGTATCTCCTGCACAGTCTCGGCGAGAAGTTTGCTGTACAGGTCAAAGCCAACCGCGTTCATAGAGCCTGATTGTTCGCTGCCAAGTAAGTTGCCAGCACCACGAATCTCCAGGTCTTTCATGGCAATGCGGAAGCCCGCGCCCAGTTCTGTCGCCTCAAAGATCACACGTAACCGCTTTTCCTGAATAGGAGTGAGCTTGACTTCCTTGTTGTAGAAGAAGTAGGCATAAGCTTGTTGCGTAGCCCGACCTACACGCCCACGCAATTGGTAGAGCTGCGACAGACCGAAGTAGGCGGCGTTGTTTACGATAATAGTGTTGGCATTAGGGATATCCAAACCGTTTTCGATGATAGTGGTTGAAAGCAATACGTCATACTCACCATTTGAGAAGTCGATCATGGCGCGTTCGAGCTGCTCTTCGTTCATCTGTCCGTGCCCTACGGCGATACGAGCTTCGGGGACGAGACGTTGCAATTTCTGGGCGATAACCTGAATACCCTGAACGCGGTTGTGTACGAAGAAGACTTGACCGCCACGGTCGATTTCGCGGATGATAGCTTCTCGTATGAGTGCTTCGTCATATTCGCGGATGGTGGTACGAATAGGAAGGCGCTCCTGTGGAGGCGTCTCGATGACACTCATATCGCGTAGGTTCACCAGCGACATGTGTAGGGTACGAGGAATTGGCGTTGCAGTCATGGTGAGCACGTCAACCTCGGTGCGCATTTGCTTGAGACGTTCCTTATGTACGACGCCGAAACGCTGCTCTTCATCGACGATCAACAAGCCGAGGTTGGAGAAGACGACATCCTTTTGTAAGAGGCGGTGAGTGCCGATGACGATATCGACCTTGCCAAAGGCAATGTCTTCTAATACTTGCTTCTGCTCTTTTTCAGAGCGAAAGCGACTGAGCAGTTCTACTCGTACTGGGTAAGGTTTCAAACGTTCCCTGAACGTATTATAGTGCTGCAAGGCCAATACTGTCGTTGGTACGAGAATAGCTACCTGGCGCTGGTCGAGTACAGCCTTGAAGGCTGCGCGTAGGGCAACCTCTGTCTTGCCATACCCTACATCACCGCAAATGAGCCTGTCCATTGGTCGAGGACGCTCCATGTCGGCCTTGACTTCTTCGATAGCGCGTGCCTGATCGGGAGTCTCTTCGTAGGGGAAAGCGTCTTCCAACTCTTGCAACCAGGGTTGCTCAGAGTCGGGTGGAAAAGCATGTCCTTGGGTGGCTTCGCGCTGGCCGTAGAGCCGCAAGAGATCGCGTGCAATATCCTGTACGTTTTCCTTCACCTTGGCTTTAGCGCGCGTCCATTCGGTTGTACCTAGTTTGCTGAGGGCGGGAACAACGTCACCCATGCCAATGTAGCGTGTCACACGGTCAAGTTGATCCGTGGGAATATAGAGCTTATCTGTACCTGCATACTGTATCAGCAGATACTCTCGCTCGACACCAGTTAAATTCAACTGAACAAGCCCATCGAAGCGGCCAATACCGTGCTCCTGATGTACTACGTAGTCCCCTGGGCGCACTTCGGCCAGAAAAGAGGCGGGGGTAATGGGTTTACGCCGTTGTGTTCCTCGCTTTCTTGACCAACCAAAGATTTCTGTATCCGTATAGACGTAGAGGGCCAGTGCGCGCGACCGCCATCCCTCCGGCAGTTGTCCCTGAATGAGCGTCAGCGTTCCCGCCTCGGGCGGCTGATTGATATGGGCACCAGGGCTTACCTCGATAGTGGCATCGTGAAGAATACTCTCGTCACCCAATACCTCTGCCAGCCGCCGTGCCTGGGCCGTTACGACAACAACGTGCTCTCGATTGTCCAGCGCTTTGCGACAATCCTGCACGAAGGCACGCAGTCGGCCACCATACGAATTGGCGCTGCTTTGCATCGGTATAAGGTTCTCACTCTGCTGGCCTGCTTCGAACTCGCTTTCAGCAGCAGAGAGTGCATCGGCAAAGTGGATCTGCTGATATTGCTGGATGTGTGGCTCAAGCTGGTTCCAGTCTACATGGGGATCGCGCATATGAGCGGGAATCTCCCGCTCTCGCTCAAAGCTCTCTTTCATCTCCACGGCCTGGGCATCAAGTTCTGCGATACGGTTCTGGATGCTACCTGGATTGTCAAGGATCAATAAGCCATTGCGTGGCAGGTAGTCCAGAATAGTAGCTTGCTGATGCAGATATGGCAGGTAAAAGGCAATATCATCGAAAGAGTGGCGCTGGCGTAACTCTGCTAGATCACCATTCCAGCGCTCCTCTGCGTCACGGTGCAGGAGTTTACTATCAAGCTGCTCTAATAGGCTTGCCGCTTCTGGTCCTCGTACGGGCAGCGCTTCTCGTGCAGGGCCAATCGTGCAGTTGGTAATTGGATTGAGTGAGCGCTGTGTCTCCTGGTCAAAGGTACGCAACGACTCGACCTCATCGCCGAAAAACTCAACACGTACAGGACGTGGAAGTGTTGGCGGAAAAAGATCAATAATACCGCCACGATGGCTGAATTGCCCTGGTTCCTCTACTTCCACTACGGGCTGATAGCCCAAGTTGTAGAGTTGCTCAAGCATCGAAGTAAGATCGACTTCTTGTCCCGTCTGCAGACGAAACATGGCAGCGGCTAGCTCCTGTGGCGGGATAATAGGTTGTGTGAGTACACGAGCAGAACACACGATGAGCGGATTGGGTTCGTGCTCTACAAGGGCAATGAGCGCCTGCATGCGCTGTTGCGTTGTGAGTGCATCGCTGATAAGTCGTTCATAGGGCAAAGCGTCGCGATCAGGTAGGAAGCATACATCATCGGGGTTTGCTAGAAACGCCTTTACTGTCTCTGCCATCTGTCTTGCCTGTCCCTCATCATGAACAACAAGTACTACCGACTGTTTGAGTGTCGTGAAGAGTGCGGCCACTACATAGGGATGGGCTGCTTCTATAATTCCTGTGAGTGCTGGTACTCTCTCGATATTGCGGAGTTGATCAATCAAGCGCCGATAGTCCGGTCGCTGCGTTAAGAGTGGGAGTAGTCCCTGTAGTGTCACATAGCCTCCGATGAACGCAATAATGCACGCCCTCGCGGACTCCTCCCGTGGGGGTGTGGTAGGCATCGATCTTGCTTTTTCGTCTGCCGATGGTAATGATACAGCACTGGGAGGGGTTTTGCAAGTTAGCGATCTAGTGTTGCCTCAGGGCAATCGCATCTAAATAACCTCATCTAGAACGCGCAGGAGATATTGAGTATCCCAACCCGCCTTGAGACGCTTGGCATGGATGCCAACACGAGATGATTTTTCCTGGCGTAACAGATTCAGGCTAATATGGCGCAAAACGGCCAGATTTTCGTCGGCATGACCGAGCCGGACCCGTGATTCGTCTTCCCCAAAGGCGACATCCAAGACCCAATGCAGACTGTTTTCGATGCCCCAGTGACTTCTCACGGCGGTCGCAAACGTCTTGACCGACGAAAAGCTGAGCAGGAAATAGCGCGTTTCTTTGGTCGTCGTCTGTTCCATGCGTCGCTCTGCTCGCACCACCCCGATGCCACGCAACCCTTTCCATTTGCCCTGGGGATCAAGGTAAGCCAGGATGGCCGGGTCCGAGAGGGTCCAGTGTTCACGGATTTCCAGGCGACCATGACCCTTTTCGACCTGCCGCGCAGCTTGCCAATGCCCGTCTGTAAAGCCGTCCTTTTCCGCCAGCGCAAACGTGGCTTTCACCTCGTCGTAGAGGTTCCCTTGATGGTCTTTGAGGGCGAGCGCATAGTCCCCCTCTTGCTCGATAATCTGGGCGGCAATCTTGGTGTGTGTTCCCATTGCATCAATCGTGACGATGCATCCTTGTACAGCCAATTGCTTGAGCAACAACGGGATCGCAGTCATCTCGTTCGATTTCTCCTGGGTGGCAAGCTGTGCAAGCACCAAGCGATTTTCGACAGCCCATGCACTCACCAGATGGAGGGCTTGTTTGCCAGCATGTTCATCGTGCGAGCGACGCAATGTTTTCCCGTCAATGGCAATGACTCCTTTGACCGTCGCGCTGATCCCCTGCACCCATTGCACAAAACTCGCCTCAAATTGGTCCGGGTCAATCAAGCTGAACACTCGTCCAAAGGTATCATGCGATGGGATACCATTGGGCAAATCAAGCAATTCCGTGAAAAACGCCTCTTTCGCCTTCCCGAACTCCTCAATTTCCGCCCATCCGTCCGCTCCACAGATGACTCCACAGATTGCCAGGATGATGATGTCCCGTAACCGATGCCGTTTGGTGCGTTCCACGCGCGGGTCTTCCACTTGGCTAAACAGCGTTTCCAGATCTCCGATGTCGCCTTTTTCCATCTCGCTTGCTCCTCTTTTTGAGAGGGATTCTCTCACCTCCTGACCACAACTTCTTCCCGTTGGGCTTATTTAGATGCGATTGCCCTGCACTGGTACAAAGGTTCCTGGAGAAATCGCTCCACATCTGGTATACTACTTCTGAAACATGTAAATGACGAGCGCACGTCAAGATCACACTGACAGGCCAGATGACTCATGGGTTGGTTATTTTTTGAGGGGGAAAGAGCATTCTTTTACGTTGTTCCCGTACTATGTGTCTAGACAAAGAGGACCGCCTTCACGATGCAGGAACGAAAGGGGGTTGGGCCTCGTTGGTCCATCCGCCGTCACGACACTCGATGAGCAAGTCAAACGCTCATCTGCCCGGTACCAGCGGCAGGCGGATGATCTGAGGAAGAACGTTTTTCTGACACGACGGGTGCAAGCAATGCTTGCACCGAGCCACATGAGGATCGTTGCTGTGTAGACGCCTCTCCAACAGCTACTTGACCTCATTGGGGGATACAACGAGAGGAAACAAAGAAAGGAAAACTCGATGTCCCAATCAACCATTTCACCAGAACTCGCACAGAAATTCAAGGAATATCAGCAGACGGTGACAAGAGAACCTGATGGCCCAGGAAAACGCGTTGGGCAGGTGGGCGAGGTAACGGTGATTGCACCACTCAAGCCTGGAGGAGCTGAGAAATTTCGCCAAAATCTCGAAACCTATCAGGCTCATGCGGGCTATTATGAAACTTCCGTTGGGACAGTTCATGATTTCCGCGTTGCGTTTTTTGACAACGACACCCGTGTGGTGCTTGCCGTTACGTATGATGGCGACTTAAAGCCCTATCTCGTTGACATCTTTAGCAAAGCCGGACCCTGGTTTGATGAGATGTTCTCTGATGTCCTTGAGGGCTATCCTGGTTCAAATGCTCCCAATATCGCAGAGTGGGTTCTCCAATATCAGGTCGAGGCTGATCTCTGGTTTGCTTCCAATCCAGACATGACTGCCAAGGATATTGCCAAAGCAGGGAAGATGATGAACGCGTTTGAAACCCTGTTAGATGCTGCATCAAGTTGAGTGGTTCACCTGTGAAGGATCAGTGGATGTGCATGCTTGCATATCCATTGAGCCTTGCCTACGAGACTACCACACGATCAAAGGAGAACGTCGATGACGCAACCATCAATGACCACGCTCGAATTGGACGACATCCAGGGCATCATCTTGCGGGATCGTCCTTTTCCCTACTTCGGGGCTTATCTCCTCTTGCGCATTGACAACCCGGCTCAGGGCTGCTTGCTGCTGCGTCGCCTTGTCCCCAGGGTGGTCTCGGGGATCAACTGGCAAGATCACACCGACATGGCCTGGTTCAATATAGCTTTCACCTTTGAGGGACTCAAGGCCCTGGGCGTGCCAGAGGCTAGCCTGCAGAGCTTTGCCCCTGAGTTTCAACAAGGCATGGCAGCGCGTGCCCAGTACCTGGACGACGTGGGGGAGAGCGCTCCCATCAACTGGGAAAAGCCCTTCGGGACGCTGGAGGTTCATGTGGCCCTTTCGTTCTTCTCGGGCGACCGTGCCGCGCTCCAGCCCTTGCTCGAGCTTGCGCAGAGCAGTCAAGACGACCTGGCTGGGGTCACGATCATCTACCGGGTCGATATCGCGATGTTACCCACGACACGCACTCACTTTGGCTATAAGGACGGCATTGGCATCCCCTTGATTGAAGGCAGTGGGTCTGCTGGCTATCCTGGTCAAGGACCGGCTATCAAGGCGGGCGAGTTCATTCTGGGCTACCCTGACGAGACCGGAAATCTGCCCGCCATGCCCCAGCCCGAGACTCTCGGACGCAATGGCACCTACCTGGGCTTTCGCAAACTGTACTCCCGCGTCGCCGCGTTCCGCCAGTACCTGCGAGCCAACGCCGAGAGTCAAGAGGAGGAAGAATTGCTCAAAGCCAAAATCGTGGGCCGCTGGCCCAGTGGTGCCCCCATCGTCTTGTCTCCCCAACGAGACGACCCGGACCTTGGTGCCGATGCGAAGCGGAACAACAACTTCCTGTACAATGACAACGATCCCAAGGGCCTCACGTGTCCGCTCGGGTCCCACATTCGGCGGTCGAACCCGCGCGATACCAATTTGGCGGTTGTCACGAACGTGAACCTCCATCGCATCTTGCGCCGCGGTGCGACGTACGGCCCGATGCTGCCGGAGGGCGTGCTGGAAGACGACGGCCTCGACCGAGGAAGTATCTTCATCTTCATTGGCAGCAATCTCTCGCGGCAGTTCGAGTTCGTGAAATCGCAGTGGCACAACGATGGCAACTTCATCGGTCTGGATCAGGAGCGAGATGTGATCGCTGGGGCCAATGATGGCAGCGGCACCTTCACCATCCCGCAGCATCCCATCCGCAGGCGGCTGCACGGCCTATCACGCTTCGTGGTCACCCGAGGAGGCGAGTACTGCTTTATGCCTGGGATCCGCGCACTCCACTGGCTGGGCAATCTTCATCCATAAGGGAGAGCGTCTGAACAGCAAGAAAGGTGTCCTTTGAGAGAAAACGAACCCGTTTCACCAAAAGGATGGAAGAGCGCTTTCTTTTCGTCACAGCAAACTGCACCATGTTTTGACGACCAGGATCGCGCAAATATGAAGGAGGTGACAAGAATGAACGAGCATGAACAAGTAACGACAGCACCGGGGCAGTCCTCGGACATACAGCAGAAGGTGCAAGAGATGCGGGAGCTTTACGCCGACGCGCCGGAGGTGGGGAAAACCGCGCTGGAGAACGCGCTCCGCGAAATGGCGCCGGGGGAGCCGGCATCACGGATGGAAAGCGCCGGCCGGGTCGGCAGCCGTCAGGGCACGGTCTCAGAGTTGACCATGATCATTCCTTTTGCGGAAGGCGGAGCGAAGCGACTCCGCGGCCTGCTGCAGCTACGGGAAGGCAACTTCCAGGAAACGGACAAGGTTGGCACCGTCCACGATATGCGCTTTGTGTTTCTGGATAACGATACGAAGCTGCTCTTCGCCACCGCCTACGATGGCGAATGGGACGCCTACATCGAGGACTTCGTGACGAAGATTCCCAACGAACTGGATGTGCTGTTCTGCAATTGCGAGGGGTAGCCGGGGATTCGTAGCCCGTCGGTGAAAGACTGGATCGCCAATTACCAGATCCCAGCGGAGGGTTGGTATGTCGCGAATCCGAATCTGGCGGTAGTGGAGGCCAAACGGCTTCAGCGCGTCGGGAAGGCGTTGGACGAATTCTTGGACAAGGTCAGCGAATAAGCGAGTCCATTCGCAATGGGGGAGGGATTTTACTCTCCCCTGGCGGACAGTGGAGCCAGAGCCAATTTTCGGCATCTTTTTGAGTTCTCTCTGTACGGAGGTCACCATGTCATTCATAAATCGCCTCGGCGGGCAGCTTCGGCGCACCGCCGTCACCGTTGAGCTTGGCGACATTCAAGCGACGGTGCCGCGCTATCGGCCCGAGCCCGATTTCGGCACGCACGTCCTGCTGCACATCAACGATGCGTGCGGCGGTCGTAAGCTATTGCGGAGGCTCGCGCCGCACATCGATTCCGCAGCCGATTGGTAGCAGGCTGACGACACTTGGATCGCGGTTGCTCTCAGCTACGCAGGGCTGGTGGCCTTGGGCGTGCTGGAGGATTCTCTGCTAAGCTTCCCACAAGCGTTTCGAGAGGGGATGGCTGCGCGTGCAGAGCAGCTTTTGGATGTACATGTGATAATTCGATGAGGTAATTTTTGGTTCTCCGTCATCTTCCGTGCAAAGCTCTAGCATTTAGAAACATGTATCGAGGAGATCGGCGGCGAGAGCGGGTTGGCAAAATCTGATTCTCACTATTGTACAGCTTTGCACGGAAGATGACGGAGAACCAATTTTTTGATAATTATCTAGTCATTCTGACAACGCTGTGCGCAAGCCGCACACCAAGAATCCTGAAGGAGGCTCACACCACCATGTCTGATCATTTCTCCGGCCCTCGGGCCCTGGCCGATCCGGCCTGCGACCTCACGGACCTCTACGCCTTCCCCAGCCCCTCCCGGCCGGGTCATCTCGTACTCGTCATGAACATCTTTCCCAACGCTCGACTGGGGGCCCTGTTCTCGGACGCCGTCAGCTATCGGTTCCGCCTCCGATCCGTGACGATCCCGGCGAGCGGCCCCGGCTCACACTTCGACGTCGGCACGGACGAGTACACGCTCACCTGCACGTTCGCGGTGCCGGTGGTGCCGGACGGCCCGGGGCAGTCTGTGCAGGAGGGCACGTGCATCCTCACAAATCGTGAGGCTGTCTCCTTCCGCGTGAACGACGAGCAGGGGGGCCACGCCCACGGCGTGCGCATCTTTGCGGGATTGCGGCTGGATCCCTTCTTTATGGACGTGCCGAGGGAGGTGGAAACGCGGGCAACCCGGCGGATTGCCTTCCAGGCGAAGGGCACCAACACGCTAGATGGTGTCAACATTCTGAGCATTGTCGTCGAGCTTGACGTGACCACGGTGCTCGGGCGAGCGCCGGGAACGCTGTTCGCCGTCGCCGCGGAAACGGTTACGTCCGGCAAGCTCCCGATGCGCCTGGAACGGCTCGGACGCCCGGAGGTGAAGAACATACTCCTGTCGCAGAACGGGGTCGACACGGTCAACCGCGACCTCGACGTTCGTGATCTCTACAACCAGGAAGATCCGTTCCAGCTTGCGCCGGACTACCTTGGAGCCTACCGCGCACGGCTGAACGCCAACCTCCCCTTCTTCGACCGTCTCGACGGCAAGATCGACTGGCCGCTCTCGACGGATGGGGCTCACCCGCTGACCGAGCTATTGCTCGCCGACTTCCTGGTCGTGGACGTCGCCAAACCTTACGCGGAGGAGAGCTATCTCGAGATCGAGCGGGCGAGGCTTGAGGGCCGTACGCACGCGACGTGCGGCGGGCGGTCGCTCAACGATGACGTGATTGACACCCTGTTCACGCTCATCGTGACCGCGGGCCATGGCCCGTGCGTCAGTGACGGGGTCGACCAGGCGACCGTGCGTGCATCGCAGAGCTTTCCGTATCTGGCACCGCCGAACCCCAACCCGCCCGATCGCGACCCCGGGATTCCCACTGCCGCGACCCATGAGCATGAGGAGGGATGCTGATGACCTCTGAGAAAGGGCCAGCCACGACGGCTGGCGTCATCGCCTTGGGAAACCTCGAGGCGCAGATCAACGGTCAAGCGTGGCTGGCGACGCGGGGGAGGCTGACCGTTGGAGAGCGTGCCGAGCTTGTGGAACTGGTCGCCTTGCGCGGGCACGTGTTGGGCCGCATTGCTGACGCCGAGCGGGCGACGGCACTGGCGGAGCAGTTAGTCCACCAGGTGCCGGGCGACACCCGGTCCTTCGTCGCACGCGCTAGGATGGCGGCCGTCTTTCACCGGTTCGCACCGGCCCTGACCGACCTCGACGCCGCGGCTGCGCTGGGGGGCAATCGCGTGACCCTGGACGAGGAGCGCGCCGCGATCTATCAGGCGCTCGGACGCTACAACGAGGCGCTCGCGATCCGTCGACAGGCTGTGGAGCGTCATGCTGACTTCAGCGCTCTGGGCGCTCTTGCCGGGCTCTACGCCGAGCGCGGCGAGATGGTCGAGGCAGACCGCTGGTTCATGGCGGCGAGATGCTGCTACCGCGGCGTCTCGCCGTTCCCGCTGGCGGTGCTGGACTTCCAGTGCGGCCAGATGTGGATGGAGCACGACGATCTGGGCCGTGCCCGTGCCTGGTGCGATGCGGCGGTCCGCCGGGTGCCGGCCTACGTTCCCGCGCAGGGCCACCTGGCTGAAATCGACGCTGCCCTGGGTGAGCGGGCGGCTGCAATTGCGCGCCTGCGCCCGCTGGCGCAGGCATCCGACGATCCCGATTACGCGACCCAGCTCTCCTGTATCTTGAGCGACTCTGGTCAGACGCAGGAGGCGCAGACCTGGCGTGCCAGGGCGCAAGCCCGCTATGACGAGCTGCTCGCGCGTCACCCGGAGGCTTTCGCCGATCATGCTGCGGAATTCTGGCTCACCATCGGCGGCGATCTCAAGCGAGCGCTCCAGCTCGCGCATCAGAATCTCGCACTGCGCCAGAGCCGGAGTGCCCACGAGCTCGTCCGCCGCGCCACGTGCCGCATCGCGCCCAGCTAGGGAGAGGGGAGGTAGGCAGTTGCGTCATGCCTCTATCCCTGCGATGATCCGCTCGTCAAGCGGCACTGCGGCCTCAAGAGCATTCCCTGCGATTGCCAGGCAGGATCGATACTGGGGCGTGATCGATGCGGCTAAAGACCTTCAGCGACACGCGAAGTTAGAGAAGCGTTCAACAGTCGAGCGGAAACGCCAGGTATTCGGGTAGTGCAAGGATTCGTACAAAAAAGGGTCATCCTCACATTAAGTGTGTTTGCTTGCTTATTTTCAGACCAGGGCAGCATCGACAAGAAAATGTCCTAACTAGTGAGCTAGAGGTAATCTCATTAGACGGAGCCTGCATATTCTAGCAAGCAGGCTCACTTAAATTGGGGAAGAGCCCCCTTCTCGTTGTCCTAAACAACCCTCCCGAATTTACAAAAACGGCGCGCAACAATCCGCTTCTGGAGGGGTTTTTCAGATTGTCAATGGTTGTGCTGTTCATGATTGGGGGCAAAATTGGGCCACATTTCGGTTCTGGCTCGGTGCAGCACGATTTAACCCTATCGAAATTTCATCACAGGGCGATATCCTCAACTGGCCGGATGGCTTCTTTGACGAAACGATGCTGCAAGAAGACAGAATTACCGCAGCGGGCCTGAAGAAAAGAGCGAAAAAAACAGCCAATGGCTAATATTGTGATCGACCCTGTGATCATCATGACACCTCCTGCTGAAACACGCTTGCTCAGGAAAGGGTATCAAAACTATGAGCGCACCTACCCAGTACGTCATCGGCGTAGACATGGGCACCCAAGGAGTACGAGGCATCGCAGTAACTAGCGACGGCACAGTGCTTGCACGTGCCTCTGTACCACTACCGCCACATACGCTGGCTCCCACTGCAGAGAGCATATTTGAGCAGGACGCGCAGGATTGGTGGCGCGTTACCTATGTCATGCTTGGACAGCTCGGAGAGCAACTGGCGGCGGCCAATATTCCTGTAGAAGCAGGGGTGGCCCTCTGTATTTCCGGCACATCCGGTACTTTTGTGCCTCTTGATGCTACTCATCGACCGCTCAGACCAGCACTGATGTACAGCGATAGCCGCGCTGTCGACGAAGCCGCTCGTTGTAATGAGGCCCTCTCTGCCCTGACGCAACGTATGGGCTATCGGTTCAATGCTTCATTTGCTCTGCCCAAACTTCTCTGGTTGGCCACACACGAGCCGCACACGTGGGCACGTACAGCTCTGGTAGCCCATCAAGCCGACTACCTTGTAGGGCAACTTACAGATGTATGGAGGGTAAGCGACTACGCCAATGTGCTCAAGACGGGTTATGATTTACTTGATGAGCGCTACCCAGAAGCCATCGCGCAAGTTCTCAATCTTTCGCTAGAGTGCTTCCCACGTGCAGTAGCCTCTGCAACCCCTCTTGGTTATCTGCTACCCTCTCTCGCTTCGGCGTTGCGCCTAGGCCCCCAGTTGCTCGTCGTCGCGGGTACAACGGATGGCTGTGCCTCCCAATTCGCTGCTGGTGCTATAGAACCGGGTGAATGGGTCTCTTCTCTGGGAACGACGCTGACCATCAAGGGCGTGAGCACACAACTGATTACCGATATTCAGGGGCGCGTCTACTGCCATCGCCACCCTGGGCAGGGATGGCTGCCTGGTGGTGCGAGCAATACTGGCGGCGAGGTGCTAGCGCAGCGCTTTCCCGCTGCCGACCTCGCAGCCTACGATAAACGTGCGGCTCGGCTCGTACCCACAGCGCTACTCAGCTATCCCCTGATGCGACGTGGCGAACGCTTTCCCTTTGTAGCTCCCCGGGCAGAGGGCTTTGTCATCGGCTTGGGGTCTGAAGCAGAGGCAGCGGCACAAGCAGATATCTCCTATGCTGCTGCTCTGGAAGGGGTTGCCTTGCTTGAGCGACTCGCCTACGATGTTGTCGCCGACCTAGGAGCCACAGTCAGTGGTCCCATTCGTACGGTCGGTGGAGCAACGCGTAGTTCGCTCTGGCTCAATATCCGTGCTTCTGTCTGTAACAGGCCCTTCATTGTACCGCTTGTGTCTGACCCGGCAATGGGTGCGGCCGTCTTGGCTGCTTCCGCGCGCCTGCATCCAGATATACACCATGCGACACGGGCTATGATTCGTAGCTCACTTGAAGTTCTACCAGAACCTAGCTGGGTTCCAGTGTATGAAGAGCGCTATGCATGTTTCAAAGAAGAGCTGTACAAGCGAGGGTACATTTCTTAAAGAGACTGAGCAACCTTTGCTCAGTCTCTTTTCGTCTTAGACTTCTTCTTCAATACTCGTAAGCCCTGCTTGAGAGCGCTCGATGTGCCTCATCATCTCTGTCAGAATACTCAGGCGCTGCTCAATGTCCTGAGCTTGTTGATGCAGCTCATGCAGTTCAGCAGACAGTTCGTGGAGCTGCCCGTTCCTAGTGGGCAGTGTGTGTACCTCTCGGGTCAATGGCTGTTCTTCAGGGAGAGGTAAGTGTTGTGTCGCTTGCTGTGTCTGCTCGGCTTCTGAGTGAGTAGCGTTTTTTTCACCAAGTGCCGTAGTACTGTTCGTGCGTGGCTCGGACCTCACTACAAAGAACAGAACAATGAGCGCAATGAGCGCAATGACGAATAGTCCTCCAACAACGAGTAATTGCACGCTTGACTCCTTTTATGGTAGGGGAGAAGTTCAAGCTGTTGCTGCTCTCCCCTGCTTGATTAGTGGACATGAATAGTGACCTCAGCGCTTAGCCCAGGGATGATGGTCTTGCCCCCGTTGCCATCCAGGGTAATGATGACTGGAACACGCTGACCTACCTTCGTAAAGTTGCCACTGGCGGTATCCTGAGTCGGCAAGAGTGAAAAGGTGCCAGCGGTAGCCTTGATAATCTGTTGAATCTTACCGGTATACGAAGTGTCACTGAAGGCGTCGATATGGATATCTACGTCTTGACCGACCTTCACTTTGTCGATCTGGCTCTCATCAACATAGGCTGTAATGTTGAGGTTGCTCAGATTCGCGACTTGGACAAGGGCAAGGCCAGGTGCCACGCTCTGCCCCTGCACCGCTGCTGTCTGCACGATGGTGCCGCTGATAGGGCTAGTAATAGGGACTGCAGTACCCGCACCGCCTGAGGCACTGGATAGTGTCGTGATCGTGCCCAGGTTTTGTCCGGCTGTCACATTATCTCCCTGTTTCACACTCAGCGTAGTAAGTTGACCAGCAGCGGGTGCGCTCACAGAAACCATGGCTCCACTTACCTGTGCATCATCAGTGCTATAGTAGAGATAGTTGTTGTAGAGGTAGTAGCTAATGCCGCCTGCGATAGCCAGAACGGCAAGCACAATCAAGAATGGGACTAAGATCATACGACGCATATGTTGTTTCTCCCTTTCGCTCAGTGAGAATATATTAGTGTAGTACTATTCTGCAAAGACCAATACAGGGTGAGCTTCTTGCTCTGACACAGTTTCCTGGCCATCAGCACTGCTCTGAGGAGCGCGTGCTGGTTGGCGTGACTGGCGCACGAACAGTATGGCAATGATAGCAAACACGGTGACCACAAGGCTGAAGATGAAGGCATCCTGTAGTGCGAGGACGAATGCCTGTTGTTGCACCAGACCAACAATCACTTGCAGCCCTGCTACTCTGGCTGCATTGATATCGGCCCCACGTGAGACCAACACTGCTTGCAGTCCGAGTAAGAGGTGTCCGAGAGGCGATGTGGTAGTTACCTGTTCAGCCAAGTGCGTAAAATGCACTTTTGCCTGTGTCTGCACCAGCGTCGCTAGGATAGCGATGCTTAGTGAACCTCCCGCCGAGCGGATGACAGTATTGATTGATGAGGCTTGCGCTAACTGCCTGGGTGGTACCTCCGACAGAGCCGTTATCGTCAGTGGCATAATACCTAGACCTAGACCCAGACCTCGTATAATGAAAATGAGCTGTAGCCACCACAAGGGTGAGGTAACCGTGATAAACGATAGTTGCCAGGTGCCGATACCCAGGATGAGCAAACCTGGAATAATAACAGCCCGTACCCCTATGCGGTCTACCAGCCGTCCACCTACAACCACGCCTAGCATAGATGCTAGCGCTTGTGGTAAGAGCGTCACTCCTGCCTGGAAAGCGCTCTGTGTACGAATAGTTTGTAGGTAGATCGGCAAGAGAAAGATACCTCCATACAGGCTGACAAAGACAAAGATGCTGGCAATACTGCTGGTGAGGAAAGGACCGTTGCCAAAGAGTCGCACATCCAGCAATGGCTGATCTCCTCTATTGACAAGGAGCAGTTCCACCACGGTGAAGATGATCAGTCCCGCTATCCCAGCACTGATTGTGCCAATCACAGTCGTAGAACCCCAGCCATCAGTGCTCGCAGTGGAAAGTCCATATAACAGCATGCCCAAACCCACAGCCACCAACAAGAAGCCCAGGAAATCGAAACGCAAGTTGTCCTGGGTCGGGTACTCTCTGATGAGCAAGCTGACCAGAAGAACGGCGACAATGCCAATAGGCACATTCACGTAAAAAATGGACTGCCAACTCACATAGGTTACCAGATAGCCTCCTAGCGTCGGGCCAATCGCGGGAGCCAGCAGAGCTGGAATGCCAAAGATGCCCACCGCTATGCCACGCTCCTCTGGCGGAAACTCACGGAAGAGCATAGTGATGGAGAGCGGGAAGAGTGCGGCACCACCTGCGGCTTGCAGAATGCGAAAGAAAATGAGCACTGGCAGATTCCAGGCCAGACCACACAGAGCGGAACCGATAGTAAAGGCAGACAAGGAGAACATATAGACCCGCTTGGTGCCGAACTTGTCGGCGAAAAAGCCAGAGCTTGGTGTGACGATACCCAGGGTAAGGATGTAGGCGGTGAGCACCCACTGCACACTGTGGATGTCTGCACCAAAGGCGGTTTGTAGGCGCGGAATAGCAATGTTGACAATAGTTTGATCCAGGATGCTCATAAAGACCCCAAAAACCACCACAAATGTTACAACCCATTTGTACTCCAACCCTGCACTTCGCTTGATAGCCTGTCCATTGACCATGAAGAGTAACTCCTGACTACTCGCTAGATGTTATGTCTCTACACTTTCCAGTTGTTCACGCGGCATCATGCCGTAGAGCAGTAACTCGACGAGCTGCTCTATGGCCTGCTCACGCGAGAATTGGGCAAACGGTAAAAAGTTATATAGTTCGTGACAAAGAGCGCGCATGGCAAACGGGGTCACTATTGTCTGTATAAAGAAAGACGCATCAATATCTGCGCGGAAGCTGCCCTCCTCCTGCCGTTTTCTCACATACTCAGTGATCTTCTTGCGCCCTTTTACAATCCTGTTTGCCAGAAGGTGGGCGACTTCGGGATGCGTATGCAGTAAGAGGACGGGCAACCGTGCAAGATCACTGTCTGAGGTGAACGCATCGTAGAAGGCACCTACCAGGCGAAGCAGGATCGTCTTATCATCGAGTGAGACCCCGTTCAGTAATTCTTGCTCAATCTGATCAATTTCCTCTCGTACCGGAGTATAGGAGGGACTAGTGTGCTCAACAAGAGCGTTCAGCAGATCATCTTTACTATGAAAATGCCAACACAGCGCTCCTCGTGAGACGCCAGCTTCCGCTGCAATATCCTCCATAGTAGCGGCAGAAACTCCCGAACGTGCAAAGACACGTAGTGCAGCTTCGAGCATACTCTCTCGTGTATCAGGTGTCGGTGTATCCTCAAGATAACCGCAGCGTGTAAGCTCGGAGCGCAACTCTTCCTTACCGCCTGGAAAGTGATAATAAAAAGCTGGCTTTGAGAGGGTTGCTACTTTCACTATCTCATCAATAGTGATCTCGTCAAAAGATCTTCCCTGTGCCAAGGTGCGTGCAGCTTCCAGCAAGCGAGCCTTACCACTCGTCTTTCCTTTGTCGAGCTGTGCCTCTGTCATTTGTACTATCCTTGTGTACTAATTTGTACTATACAATCATTAACATCTGTACCTTACAATACATAACATAAGTATAGTAGGGAATTGTACAGATGTCAAGTGGATGAGGTGCCTATTTCAGGGCAGAATTGTAAAGCTCTGTTAGTACTATAGAAAACGCATAGCTGATCGGCCTTGTGACAACATAAGGAAAAGATACGTTAGTAAAGGGCATGGGAAATGCTTATGAAACGACATAGGATAGACTGATGCGAACCGATAGAGAACCGCTCGCTATTAAAAAAACTCTCCGCATGACTAGAGCAGCGGGGAAACGTTTTGGGTGGGAGCTAAGCTTACTCGATATTTGCGTAGTAGGAGTAATGTGTTTTCTTTTGTACTATGGCGCATCATGGCAGATCTTTAAGATACATACAGATGCAGCAAAATATCAGTGTTATGCAGTCGCTTTCTGGCAGGGCTTGCCCGCGCTCAAGCACTTTTCGGTTCAGCAATGTGGATTTATTACTGATTCTGGTCCAGCTTTTCTACGCGCTATGCGCCACTTAGGCTTTTCCGAGGAGCTGATACACTTCGTCGCCACACAAAATGCTATGGAACCCTTTCATACGCTGCCACATGAGTATCCATTGCTGGCACTCGCTCCCTTCTCCCTTGGACTCGTTGCAAGTTCTCATTCCTGGTACCAGGTTGCCTTCGGGGTCTGTATGGCCCTGGTGGCAGCGCTGATATACCTGCTGCTTGTGCACTATAGGTCCAGGCGTGCCGCCATAGTATGCGCTCTCTATCTGGTTGCTGGTGGCTGGGGCACTGCTGCTGGACGCTTCGATCTTGTCCCGTCCGCTTTTACGCTGATAGCTGTAATCTGTGCTACTACAAAGAGGTGGAACTGGGCATTTGCAGCCCTTGCGCTGGGAGTGCTGCTCAAGCTTTATCCTATTGTGTTGCTCCCGCCATTCTTGATTGCTCAACAAATGGAGTCGCGTGAACATCCGTATTGCTGGCGAAGACTCGTTCCCTTGGGAGTATTTGTTGCTGTATGTGCAGGAGTGACGATCCTCTCACTGCTCTTGAGTGTTCAGAGCACGCTCGCACCGTTTACCTACTTTAAGAATCGACCTTTCCAAATTGAGTCATCGTGGGCGTCTCTTTTCTGGCTGTTGCGAGCACCCGGTCATCCTTTACACCTTGAACAGACGTACGGCTCTTTGAACGTTCTAAGCCCACTCTCTGCATACGTTGCCCTTTGGAGTAAGATACTGCCCATAGTAGCACTTCTTTACGTATACTGGCTGCAATGGCGTCGTAAAATCAATCTTGCGGCTACCACTCTACTAACGTTGCTGGTTGTAATCTTCACTGGCAAGGTGTTTAGTCCACAGTATCTCCTCTGGGTAGCGCCCTTAGTGGCCTATGTGGGTGAAGATAGTCCATGGTGGCTTCTTCCCTGGACTACCATAAGTCTTTTGACAACCTGGATTTATCCCTATATCTATATGGGACTTGACCCGAGAGATGTGCCTAACGTCCCCTGGTTCTATCCTGTTGTCGCTGTGCGCAACACCTTGATGTTAGGATTTATCATCGTCTTGCTCTTCTATTACTGGCGCGCCCACCCGCGGCCAGGGTTTTCCCATTCTGCTCAGAAGTACAGGGCTTTGCCATTCTGCTGATACTGGCCAAAACCCCACTCCCGACGTTGTAAGAGAAGTGGCTTGGTGCGGGCGAACGCCCGCACCAAGCCACTTCTCTCATTGTGTGGGTGGGGTCGGGCAACCGCTGATGCCCTTTTCTGCTAGAATGGGAAGGCCCTGTCAGAAGTATTGAGCAGTTAAGGTCAGGGCCATGATTTGCTAAAATAGTAGCAGTAGATGAAATTCCACAGGGAGGTAACCTCATGTCAGATTACTTGTCTCTTTATGATTATCGTTGTCGTGTCGCTACTATGTACCGTGAACGTAACCAGGCGCTCCTGGCAGGCGAGGATGGAGAAGCAGTACTACAACGTTTTCGTGCGGCACGCGACGAATTGTTTGCCACTCATCCACAATCGGCACTGGATGAAGAGCAGCGTAGCACCTTTACAGGCTTACACTATTTCCCATACAACCCTCGTTTGCGCTTCATTGTTGATATTGAGGCCGATGTAGAGCCGATGCGCCAGACGGCGATGATGAATGCCAACGACCTTATGAGCATGACAACGGTTGGCCATGTACGTTTTACCGTGGAGCAAGAAGATGTAATGCTCTCGCTATATTGGCTTGATATATACGGTGGAGGGTTGTTTCTCCCCTTCCGTGATGCAACCTGCCCCAATGAGAGTTACGGTGGTGGACGCTACCTCTTCGACACCATCAAAGGCAGCGATTTTGTGCCGATTGCCGGCGTAAGCGGCTACAAGCGCGTCATGCTTGATTTTAACTATGCGTACAATCCTTCGTGTGCGTACAACCATGCTTGGACTTGTCCACTTGCTCCCACCGAGAATAGGTTGCACGTGCCAATTCGTGCCGGCGAGAAGAAATATAGAGATTAGCAACGCCAGGGAACGGTCACCGTATTGTTCGGACCAGTAAAAGTAAAGGTTATAGTCGGAGGAGAGGCCATCTGGCACACGGTATATGGAACTATTATCGAGATGCTCTCTGTTTGTCCGGAGCCGATGGTTCCGCTGAGAGGTTGTATACCAATAGGTGATGCTCCCCTGCTCGTTGCCGTCCAATCAAGGTCAGCCTGTGTGTTCTTGCTGCTCAGCGTCTCATCACAAAAGTAATAGATTTGGAGTATATCGGTGCGGCAGTTCTGGCTGGCAGAGATGGAGGCCAAGCCCACGACAAGCAGAGGTGTTTGTACGGTAAATGTGACTGCAACTGTAGTTTGACCAAGGCCATTGCTAAAGACGACCTGTCCTGTATATGTGCCAGGTAATGATGCTAGCTGCTGACCAGAGACCGAGACGACAACTTCTTGCATCCCTCCGTTGGCAAGTGTGCCGCTCACGGGAATGACACTTAGCCAGTTTCCTCCACTCGATGTACTCACTGACCCCGACCAATCAGTGCTGTCCCCACAATTTGTTAAGAGCACTTTCTGTGCTGGTGGATCATTGCCTGCTGTGGGTATTGTAAAGTTGAGAGAGAGAGGCGTAGGAGTTAGACATCCTCCCACGATAAGAGAAACATTGAGCGTCGTACTACTACTTCCACTCGTAAAGGTGACGGCCTGTGTGTAGTTTCCCGAGACAAGTCCGTTATTCTGGACTGTGATGGTGATTACCTGTGGGTGTAGCGCTTGAATCTCGCCTGATGGTGGGTCGAGCTGTAGCCAGGAGCTTTGATTCCATGTCGCATTCCAAGTAAGCGGTGTCAATTCTGTTGTGTTAAGACTCACCTGTGCTGAAGTGTTTTGGCTGCTGCTATCACTTAAAGGACCCAGGGTGAGGCTGGATGGGCTGACACTGATGGCACTCTTGGAAGAATTTGTTGTCTGCGTAGTTGGCCCCAGTTGGAGGGGACCTTGACCGGGTTGATAGGTAGTAAATGTTACTATTGCGCTACGTGGGCTGAGTTGTTCGCTGGCACGGATGCTGTGTTTGCCAACACCCCAATTTGGACTAACGGCTATAGTAACCTGGAAAGTGCCTTTCGTGTCAGTCGTAATAACCTGTTGTACCACACCAGCCTGCCGATTGTATTGCATGTTGAGCGATAGGCTTGTTTGTGCAACTGGCATGGATGTTTGTGCCGATGCATGCTCATTGCTGGAGTAAAGTGGGGTCACATCATCAAGCGAAAGGCGAACCACGATCCTTGGAATAAAACTGCTGCCATGCAGATGGATTGATTGGCCAAGGACGACATCTGTGCTGCCTAGCAACGAAAGATGAGGAGCTAGGAGAGTAACACCTATAACATACCCACTGCCAATGAAGAGGAGAGAGATGAGCACAACCACAAGACCAATGTGCCAGATACGGTGAGGTAAGTGGAACTCTTGCGCAGCAGGCTTTACTGGTTGTAATACGCGGGGCAAAGAGACTGGGGGAGCCCATGAGTTACCAGCAGAGACTGCAAGTATCCGTCCACAGGATACACAGCGGGCACGCGATGGCACTACTGCGCCACAAAATTCGCATATACGCATAAGTAGCCCGGCTCCCCAACACTGAAAATTCTTTTGCTCATGATAGTCAAACGAACACAGGACGAAAACTTCTCTCTGATCCCCCCTATTTTCCTATGCGAAATATTTCAGGTAAGAGCGAGGACAAGACCCCAGACTGAGAGCGCCCCTGCTGCGAAAAGCGGAGCAGCGCAGGCTTCTAGTGTGGCCCCGGTAGTGCAGACGTCATCAATGACAAGGATGCAACGACCAGTAAGGACGTTCGTTGCAGCAACATGCGCGCAGTCGAAAGCCGTTGCGACATTTTGATAGCGTTCGTCAACCTTGAGTCCTACCTGCGCCGATGTTGCATGGCGGCGCAAGAGTAGATCCTCTCGCACTGCTACGCCGAGCAGACCAGCACAGACTCTGGCCAAGAGCGCCGCGTGGTTGTATCCGCGCTCACGTTGGCGTTGCGCATGCAGTGGCACAGGCAGCATGATATCAGCATGCATGCCGTACGTTCTGTAGGCCAGAGCGAGAAACTGCCCTAGAGGTTGTGCAAGCCGCGTATTACCGTCATACTTGAGCTGATGAATGTAGCCACGCAAGGGTTCTTGATAAGGCCCGAGCGCTCGCAGTCCACTGAGCTGCAAAAAATGTTGCTGACAGCTTTGACAGCTTCCATTCACTGGGAGCGCATGGCCACAATGCCAACAGAGTGGTGCTGTAAGCTGACGAATAGTAGCTTTGCACGCTGAGCAGAGAATGTATCCACTTGCCTGACAACCTGCACAACGCAGTGGAAAAACGATATCAAGTGCATGCTGAGCATACCTGTGTAGATAATGCATGAAAAAAAGACCCTTCCATCAACGCCACTTCTCTACTGTTCCTCTGCAGTCTTACGCAGTGTGGGAAACAGAATGACATCGCGAATAGACTCTTGATCTGTCATGAGCATTACCAGGCGATCAACACCAATACCCAGTCCCCCTGTCGGAGGCATACCTATCTCCATTGCTTCCAAGAAATCCTCATCGAGCACCTGAGCCTCATCATCTCCCTGAGCACGTTGACGCATCTGGTCCTCAAAACGAGCACGTTGGTCGACAGGATCATTCAGTTCAGTAAAGGCATTGCCGCATTCTAGGCCGCCAATGAATGGTTGGAAGCGTTCAACAAGCCCGGGAATTTCGCGGTGCTGTTTGGCCAGTGGTGACACATCAAGTGGGTAATCTATCAGGAACAAAGCCTGACGCAGGGCCGGAATACCCTTGCGGAATATTTCTCCTTTGAGGTCATCGATCAAGCGGCCTCGGCCGAACTTGGGGTCAGCCTCGTAGCCGTTTGCACACATCACCGCTGCTAAGCTCTCCTTACTGGGATAGTTGTTTACCTCAATGCCAGTGAACTCGGCGATAGCGTCTAGTAACGGTATGCGCGACCAAGGTGGAGCGAGGTCAATCTCTGTACCTTGATAGGTAATGCGCGTTGAACCTTTTACCTCCTGAGCGATGAAGGCAATCATCTCTTCAGTCAGATGCATGATCTCATTGTAGTCAGCATAGGCTTGGTAGCATTCCATCATAGTGAATTCAGGATTATGACTGCGATCAATTCCTTCATTGCGGAAGTTACGCCCAATTTCGTAGACGCGTTCAAAGCCGCCAACGATAAGGCGTTTGAGATACAGCTCAACAGCGATACGTAAATAGAGGTTACGGTCAAGTGCATTGTGATGTGCGACAAAAGGACGTGCCGTGGCTCCGCCGTAAAGTGGCTGTAGGATAGGTGTCTCGACTTCGATAAAACCCTGTGCATCTAAGTAGTGGCGCATGGCTGTAATGATGCGACTGCGCGTGATAAAAACCTGTTTGGCCTCATCGCCGTTAGCAATGAGGTCTAAGTAGCGCTTGCGTTGGCGCAGTTCTTTGTCTTCTAGCCCATGATACTTCTCTGGCAGAGGACGCAGACCCTTAGCAAGAATACGGTAATGTTTTACATGGAGCGTGCGCTCACCTGTACGCGTCACAAACAAGAAACCGCTCACCTGTATGAAGTCGCCCAAGTCCAGTAGCTTGATACCCTGGTAGGCTTGTTCTCCCACATCGTTGATACGGAAGTAAATCTGGATGCTTGCCGTGCCGTCCTCAATCTTGGCAAATGCTGCTTTGCCCATCTCACGCAGTAGACGCACACGTCCTACCAGCGTAAAAGACCCTTGTGGCCCTACCAATTCGTCAAAATGCTGTACTATTTCTAAAATCGTGTGTGTGCGCTCTACAGCGTTAGGATAGGGATTGACACCCTGTTCACGCAGTTCGTGCAAACGCTGTATTCGTATCTCCCGTTCGTCAGACATATGCTTTTCCTTCAAAAAAATAGTGAGTAGGGATGTCTCGTAGCCCTGACTGCACTGTATGTAGCAGCCCTATTCTAACATGCTTTTTGCAAAGTGGGTACTAGCTGCTTGGCAAAATGGCCCCACATTGTGCCAAAACGACAATAAAGAACAGCTATTGCTAGCAAAACTGGCAATAGCTGTTCTTTATTGTCGTTTTTCATGTGGGCGACACTGCCGACATGAAAGAAGTGCAATGGAAAATTTAGTCAACTGCGAGAATCGTATATCCCTTCACCCCACCGGGTGTAGAGACAATTACCTGGTCGCCTACCCTATGGCCAAGCAACGCTTTCCCGACGGGCGATTCATTAGAAATACGACCAGCACTAGGAAATGCCTCAAATGCGCCGACAATTGTATACTGGTACTCCCGGTCGTCACCGATGCGAACACGAACATTAGAGCCGAGTGAGACCAGATGTGTGGGCACATGGTTAATGACTTTTGCCCTTGCCAGGAGCTGTTCCAATTCGTAGATACGCCCTTCGAGGCGTGCCTGCTCATTCTTGGCATCTTCATATGCTGCGTTATCGATCACATCACCGGCATCCATTGCCTCATGAAGGTTTTGGGCGACCCTCGCACGCCCGACGGTACGTAGTGATTCCAGTTGACTCAGTGCAACCTGTCGTCCGTCGTCAGTTAGGAATACTTCCTGTGTTTCCATGCTCTATTTCCCCTTGTTCATGTGGCGGGGAATTTCCCCGGCCAAATTTTCATCT